>NZ_JBHVSK010000018.1:0-116198 GCF_042885235.1 Paenibacillus sp. NPDC058071 | reverse complement strand
ACCCCTTGAAGACGACGAGGTTGATAGGCTGGGGGTGGAAGCACAGCAATGTGTGGAGCTGACCAGTACTAATCGGTCGAGGGCTTATCCAAAAACCACCCCAAAAAGTGAAGAATGGCTACGAAGCTCATTCCGATTACTTTGCGGGGACCCCGAAAGCATCGGGGATAACACTAAAGGAAAAACATTAACTTTCGCATCCAGTTTTCAAGGCGCAAGCTTTGAATACATATTCCCTGATAGCTCAGTTGGTAGAGCACTCGACTGTTAATCGAGTTGTCACAGGTTCGAGTCCTGTTCGGGGAGCCATTTGCTCTCATAGCTCAGTAGGTAGAGTGCATCCATGGTAAGGATGAGGTCACCGGTTCGATCCCGGTTGAGAGCTCCAGAAGAATTTCATGTAAGGCCCGTTGGTCAAGGGGTTAAGACACCTCCCTTTCACGGAGGTAACAGGGGTTCGAATCCCCTACGGGTCACCAACTTTACCTCAAAAGTGAAGTTGTACTTCGAAGGTTATCCCGAATATTTTTCGGAAACTTCGAGTCAAATTCAATCTTTGGAGGCTTAGCTCAGCTGGGAGAGCATCTGCCTTACAAGCAGAGGGTCGGGGGTTCGATCCCCTCAGCCTCCACCATTTACGATGGGGATTAGCCAAGCGGTAAGGCAACGGACTTTGACTCCGTCATTCTCAGGTTCGATCCCTGAATCCCCAGCCATTGTACGAGCCATTAGCTCAGTTGGTAGAGCACCTGACTTTTAATCAGGGTGTCGAAGGTTCGAGTCCTTCATGGCTCACCATTTTTACAAAAGCATTACCCATGCGCGTATGGCGGAATTGGCAGACGCACCAGACTTAGGATCTGGCGGGCGACCGTGGGGGTTCAAGTCCCTCTACGCGCACCATTTACTACAATTGAGCTCCTGAACTTCGGTTCAGGGGTTTTTTAATTTCCATATTTAGCATACTAGGTGAATTATGGTATAGTAGATTGAGAGACAGTTCGTTATGAGAATAGACAACGAGACAGGATGAGGCACAATATGGAACCGCTATTCGCAGAAGGAACAGAAGTTATTGTCAATGCTACGTCGCATCCTAGAGAGGCGTACGTAAGCATTATTGAGCAATGGTATGACAATCCGAAGGGCTTTCATGTGCAAATGACCCCAAACGGGATGTATATCAGATTCACAAAGTATTTATCAAACGCTCAAAAGTCGGAACTATTGAAAATTATTAAAACTTTGAACTATTCTTAGTAGGATTCAAAAAAGAGACTGAAATCATTATAAAGACAGGTTATCGGAGCCACGATAGCCTGTCTTTTTCGTGTCCGTCACGACGACGGGAAATACTGATAAACGGCTAGGTCGATCCGGTCGCCTTTGCCGATCTCTACGCCTTCACTTTCCAGCTCCATGATTTGCGTCATTTTCCCTTCTTCGTCCTGCAAGGCGATTTCTCCCTTTGCATTTACAACTCGGTGCCAAGGCAGCTGATGAGCCCGGCTCATGGCATGCAAGATGCGCACGACCTGTCTGGCTGCGCGAGGGCTGCCCGCCTCCGCCGCAATCTGTCCGTAGGTCATGACATAACCGGCGGGTATATTTTTAATGATGCGAATAACTTCTTCCGTAAAGGGCTGCAGTGGGGCCATTGTTTTTCAACATCCTCCAATTAGGGTACATATGCTGTTTAGAGCAATCGTTATCTCTATTATACATGACGGTAAAGGCGAGATAATCGCCTGAGCGAGCTTTTTTTATAAGAGAGGCTCATGATAAGATAAGAAGGACATGCAGGAAAAGCACAGAGTAAGACAGGTTAAAAGGAGGACTGAACAATGAATGAGACAATACGGCTTATGCAAAATCATCGTTCGATCCGAAAATTTACCGGTCAACCGGTGACGGACGAGCAGTTAGACGCGATTATCGAAGCGGCGCAGCATGCCTCTACCTCCAGTAATATGCAGGCTTTCTCGGTCATAGGGGTCACAGATCCGGTATTGAAAGAGCAGCTTGCAGAGCTGGCTGGCGGTCAGGCCTATGTAGCGGAATGTCCTATATTTCTCGTCTGGTGCGCCGATCTCTACCGATTTGAGCGTGCGGCAGGCAGGCACTTGAAGGAAGAGCAGAAAGAGCAGACCAGCACGACAGAAAATTTTATTATCTCCACCGTAGACGCCACCTTGGCTGCTCAGAACGCAGCACTGGCTGCTGAATCGCTTGGGCTTGGCATTGTCTATATCGGCGGCATTCGCAACCAACCCAAGCGAGTATCAGAGCTTCTTGGTCTGCCCGAAAAAGTGTACCCGGTATTCGGGATGTGTATCGGCGTGCCGGATCAAGAGCCTTTATCTCGGCCGCGTCTGCCGAAAGAAGCGGTCTTTCACCGGAACATGTATCAAATAGAACGGACAGATCAAGCAATCGACGAATACGATGCGACGATAAGCGCCTATATGCGCGAGAGATCGGACGGCAAGACGGATGCTACCTGGTCTCAAGCGATGGCGGCGAAAACGGCGCAGAAACGGCTGCATATGCGAGAGTTTCTGAAAGACCAGGGTTTTCGTCTGGAATAGCTTAGCAGCCTGTTAAACGCCTTAAAATAACTTCTAATCCCAAAACGCTTCCGCCCGCTTGATACAGCGGCTTCGGAGGCGTTTTATTGCGTTAGAGAACTTCAATTCTGGCTCAAACTTAAAATCAGTGCATGGCGGAGAAGGAGAGAGCGGCGAAGGGGCAGAGGGATTCTGGAGAAACGATAGTGGTCGCTTTTAAAGCATGATTCCTACCGCAACTATCTAATAAATAAAGGAATCAGGCTTTAATGGCGATCGGAAGAACCCTCTGGTCCCCAGCGCTCCCCCTCACTTAAAGGCAAGCACTGATTTCTGTTTTGAGCTTCAATTCTTTTCTCAAAGACGAATAAAAGCATTGACTTTATAAGTGAGAACAATTATCATTATAACCAATTGATAATAGTTATCAAATCACCTTCATATACATCAACATTGCCCTCGAACTTGAAAGGAGAGTGCGTGTCTTGACGATTCGCTTGACAACCTCGAATCTGGACATTGCTTATGACGATCGGCTTATTGTACAAAACTTGAATGTAGCCATTCCACAAGGGAAAATTACGGCGCTAGTAGGTTCGAACGGTTCGGGGAAATCGACGATTCTGAAGACGATGGCGCGCTTGATGAATCCGGCTAAAGGAAGCGTGCTGCTCGACGGAAAGTCGATTCATAAGCAATCGACGAAAGAAGTCGCGAAGCAGCTTGCCATTTTGCCGCAAAATCCGACCGCTCCGGACGGCCTTACGGTATCCGAGCTTGTTGCGTACGGACGTTTTCCGTATCAAAAGGGCTTTGGTTCGATGTCCAAAGAGGATCGCCAAATCGTGCAATGGGCAATTGATGCGACGGGCATGGCTGAATTTGCGGAACGTCCAGTCGACCAGCTGTCCGGCGGGCAGCGTCAAAGAGCATGGATCGCGATGGCGCTGGCTCAGGAAACCGACATTTTGTTCTTGGATGAACCGACGACGTTCCTTGATATGGCGCATCAGCTGGAAGTGCTGCAATTGCTGCAGAAACTGAACGAGTTGAATAACCGGACGATTGTGATGGTCGTCCATGATCTCAACCATGCAACGAGATATGCGCATCATATGATTGCAATCAAGAAGGGCACAGTTGTGGGGGAAGGTTCCCCGGTAGAAGTGACAACGCCGGAAATTATTCGCGAGGTGTTCAACATCGAAGCGGATATTGTTCCCGATCCGCGCACTGGAGTACCGCTTTGTCTGCCATTTGCTTTGGCCGGTGAATCGGCTGCCGACCGCGCGCTGAACAATCGTGATCCTGTACTCGCGGCTGCGGCTGGCGTATAAACAAGAAGACGTGAAGGAGCCGGAAAGCGTGACGCTTTAGCGAGCGGAGCGCTTTCCATTCTTTTTTTGCAAAAAAACAAAAAAACAGTTGCATTTGTGTTTCGAAGGTGATATATTATTACTTGTCGCCGCGATAAAAACTTCGCGAACGATGAAACAATTGTTACACATGCGGAAGTGGCTCAGCGGTAGAGCATCGCCTTGCCAAGGCGAGGGTCGCGGGTTCGATTCCCGTCTTCCGCTCCATAATTTGCGGCCTTAGCTCAGCTGGATAGAGCGTTTGACTACGAATCAAAAGGTCAGGAGTTCGAATCTCTTAGGCCGCGCCATTTTTTATCAGTAACGCAATTGTCGGGATGTAGCTCAGCTTGGTAGAGCACCTGGTTTGGGACCAGGGGGTCGCATGTTCAAATCGTGTCATCCCGACCATTTTCATATGCGGGTGTAGTTCAATGGTAGAACTTTAGCCTTCCAAGCTAATAGCGTGGGTTCGATTCCCATCACCCGCTCCAACTAATTAAACTTCGAAAGCCTTGATAATCAAGGCTTTTTTTGTTGTTTATTTTTTTCAATCTGCATCGCCTCGTCCCTTCAGCTTAGGGCAAGTTTGAGGCAAATGAAACTTCCTCGCAACAGCCTTCCTTCTGTTTAGCGTTTTTTCCCATTGGTCATAATGAAAAGGAGACGCGCAGTAGGAGAGAAGGTTGACCTCATGAAAAATAAGTCATCGGCCTATACTCGTCATAAAGATGAGTCGCATATTTTACCCGAATACGCCAACATTCCCATTGAACCGCAAATTGAATCCAACGAACAAATACTGCTGCGAGATATGGGCGACAGCGACGATTTAATTATTCGAAAAGTGTATTACGAGAACAGCGATAGAGCTGCGGCGGCTATCGTCTATATCGACGGAATGGCCGATTCGGCTATCGTCAACCAATATATTATGGATGTCTTGATTGGCAACATGAGGCGTATTGACGCCTTGCGACGCGAGGAACGGGACAGCCGGACGGGAGATCCGGTTTCGATCGCCAAAGAATTGATTGTGGGCGTGGGCTCTATCCATACCGTTGTGGAAATGGGCTCGCTCTATGTATGTCTATTGTCGGGTGAAGCCGTTATTCTATTGGACGGAAGCAGCCAAGCGCAGTGCGCCGATATCCGCCAATGGAAGGGGCGCGAAGTTAGCGAATCGACAAACCAGACATCAATCCGCGGACCTCGTGAAAGCTTTAATGAAACACTCCGCACCAATACATCGCTGATTCGGCGGAAAATTAAAAATCCTCGGCTTTGGCTGGAAACCATTGCGATCGGAACGGTGACAAAGACCGACGTCACTTTGATGTATATTAACGGCTTAGCGAAACAGTCGGTTATTGACATGGTAAGGCAGAGACTGAAGGCAATTAAAATCGACAGCGTGCTGGACAGCGGCTATATCGAGGAGCTTATCGAGGACGGCAAGTATTCGCTTTTCCCTACAGTCTATAATACGGAGCTGCCTGATAACGTAGCATCGCAGCTGCTGGAAGGCAGAGTTGCGATATTCGTAGACGGTACGCCGAACGTGCTGATTGCGCCGACGATGATGATTTCTTTTTTTCAATCGGCGGAGGATTACTATCAGCGCTATTTCTATTCCAGTCTGTTGCGGCTGCTGCGATTCGTCAGTTTCGCCATATCGCTGCTATTTCCTTCGCTGTATATTGCCATCACTACCTTTCACCGTGAAATGCTTCCGACCTCGCTGCTTATAAGTCTGGCTGCGCAGCGGGAAGGGGTGCCATTTCCGGCGTTTGTCGAAGCGTTTGCGATGGAGGTCACCTTTGAGATTTTGCGGGAAGCGGGACTGCGGATGCCCCGCGCAATTGGTCAAGCGGTATCCGTCGTAGGCACGCTAGTTATCGGTCAAGCGGCTGTCGAGGCGGGGATCGTTTCTGCTGCCATGGTTATTGTCGTATCTGTAACGGCCATATCGACCTTTACGGTGCCGTCTTACAGTATGTCGATACCGATTCGCATCCTGCGCTTTGCTTTTATGTTTGCGGCGGCAAGCTTCGGCGTAGTGGGTATCTTCATGGGGATATTTATACTGCTGCTTCATTTATGCTCGCTTCGGTCGTTCGGGGAACCGTACATGTCGCCGCTCTCTCCTTACCGGCCTGCCGGAATGGAGGATTCGCTTTTGCGATTGCCTCGCTGGCTGATATATAAGCGCCCAAGTTCTTCATTTACAAGCGGTGAGGAAAGGATGCGGCGGCGTAATGGATAAAGTGTTCAAATCGTTTGTGAAAATAATCGTCATCGTGCTTTGCCTGTCGTTGCTGTCCGGCTGCTGGAGCCGGAGAGAGTTGAACGAACTCCTGATTGTACTGGGCTTCGGCTTGGATTGGGAGAATGGCGAATATCTGGCTTCATATCAAGTGGTCAATCCCAGCGAAATAACGGCTCAGAAAAGAGGCGGCGAGCGCCCGCCGACAACGCTCTATCAGGGGAGGGGCAAGACAATGCTGGATGCGGCTCGCTCCCTGACTGCTGAAGCGCCTCGTAAGGTATATATGGGCCATTTGCAGTTTTATGTGATAAGCGAGGAGCTGGCAAGGCGCGGAATTGCTGAATTTATCGACAATGCACTCCGGGATAATGAACATCGGATGGATTTCAAAGTTGTTGTTGCACGGGATATGAAAGCCGAGGATATATTGAAGCTCTACACGCCGCTCGAGAAGCTGCCTACCAACAGCATGCTTCATTCACTCGAGACGTCGGAACGAAACTGGGCGCCGACAATATCCATTACGTTGGACGAGGTGCTCGATCGAATGTCCAGCGAAGGCATCGAACTGGCGCTGACCGGGATTAAGCTGATTGGTACGGTGGAAGAAGCGGAACGGAAAAAGAATGTGGAGACGTTCCAGCCGAGCAGCCGTTATCGGTATAAAGGCATCGCTATCTTTAGAGGAGATAAACTGGTTGGCTGGCTAAACGAGAAAGAGAGCAAGGGATACACTGACATTACAGACAACTTGGAAAGTACGTCCGTTGAAATTCCTTGCGGCCCGTCTGCCTACACAGGTGTAGAGATCAATTCTTCAGAGGCCGAGATTAAGACGAAAGTTGTAAATGGCAAGCCAGAGGCGACGGTTTATATCCGGTCGGAAGGCAGTGTGAATGAAAGAGAATGCGATTCGATCGATCTGATGAAGCCGTCCACAATTAAACTGCTTGAGGAGCAAACGGCTGTTATTATTCGCAGCAACGCGGAGGCGGCAGTCCGCAAAGCCAAATCATTGCGATCGGATTGTTTGGGCTTTGGTATCCACTTTGCCAAGGACCACGCCCCGTATTGGAAAGAAGTAAAAAAGAACTGGAACAATGAGCACTTCCCTTCGCTTAAGGTTCAATACAAGATCAAAATGAAGATTCGCAAAACGGGAACGACGGGCAATTCGACGTTAAATCCAAATACGGGAGGCTAAGCAATGGCTCAGGTTATTGGAGTGCTTCTATTGGCGGCGGCGACTTTTGGCTTGGAAATGCCGGGGCTGCGTAAACGGAAGAGAAAACGGGAGAAAATTGCATTTATGTTGTTTCTCCTTACGGGGACGGCGCTCTATGCGGCGCTCGTTATGAATGTGGAGCTTCCTAACCCGTTTTTGCTTTTGAAATTGCCTTACACGGGGGAGTAGCTTGTGGAGTAGAGCCGACATTGTGAATGCCGGAGAGGAGGGTCGAACGAATGCAAACTAGCGTAAACGGTAAAATAACGGTTCGTCAATTCACGATTTTGATTATACTCGGCGTAGTTGGTGATACGATTCTGGTGCTTCCAACAATCACAGGTTCTTTTGCTAAACAAGATGCCTGGCTGTCCATGTTCCTTGCTCTGCTGCTTGGCATGGCTACGGCATTCCTATACGCTGGAATTGCTAATAAGATGAAGCGGAAAAGCTGGGTAGAGGCTGCGCAGTCTCAGTTGGGTGTATTTGTCGGCAGCCTCTTCTCCATATTATTTCTATTCCAAATCTTTATGTGTGCTTCGGCATTGTTGAGTGAGACGAGCCAGTTCCTGACGACGCAGATGATGCCTGAGACGCCGGTCAATGCGATGCTGATCGTTTTTATGACCGTTATTATTATCGCGTATCGTTATGGCGTTGAGACATTTGCGAGAATGGGAGAAATGCTGTTTCCCGTATTTATCATACTGTTTCTGTTCCTCGTTCTCTGCCTGCTGCCGCAAATTAAAATGTCCAATATGAAGCCGGTGCTGGCGGAAGGGATGTATCCCTTTCTCAAAGGAATGCTGCCAGCCTACGCTTATGGATTTACGGAGATGGTTACACTGCTTATGCTCGTTCCTCATGTGGCGGGGAACGGGAAGCTGACAAAACCCATTTTTATCGGCTATGCCGTCGGCGGGATTATTTTGCTTATCACTGTTGATTTTTGCGTGCTGGTGCTGGGGGCAAATCTGATGGAAACGAAATATTATCCGACATTCGTACTGGCCCAAAAAATAACTATTGGCAAGTTTGTGGAGCGAATCGAAGTGATTCTCGCTTTCTTATGGATTATAACCGTTTTTTATAAAACGCTTATGCTGTTCTTTTCTCTCATTTCAGGAATCGCTCAGTTTTTGCGTCTTAAGGAAAGTAACATGCTTACGATACCGATCGGTATGATTTTGATTGTAAGCTCGGTTTTAACTACGCCGAACATCGTTGTATACAACGATATTTTGAACAATTACTACCCTTGGTTCGATATCGTTTTTTGCGTTTTGCTGCCAGTTATTTTTTTCGTGGCCCTCCATTTGGCAAGCTTGCTGGGCGGTAAGCATTCGCAAAAGAAATGACGTCGCTTCCGTTAAGCAGATACTTCCGTTCGGGTCGTTGCGGCGGGCACAGCGGCATTGTCCTGCGCCAGAATGCGCCGTTTAAAGGCGAGCAGCGCCAATCCGATTAACGCCATGCCGCTGCCCGATAAAACATAGGCGATTTCCGGTCCCAGCGCTGTGACGAGCAACCCGCCTGTCAGCGGACCGATAATAGCGGCTACTGAGGTGAGACTGCCGATTGTGCCGGTAACGCGGCCGATGAACCGTTCCGGAGTCCGCTGCTGAATCATGACCTGGAACGGAATGAGCGTCAGACCGCCTCCCAGTCCGGCAATGAAGAAGCCAATTACATAGAGCGCTTGGGTAAATGAGCCTGATGTGCCGTAGAGAGCAAGGAAGCCGGCTCCAGCGAACACGAAACCGAGAATGGAGCCGCCCAACCCCATTTTCGCAAGCGTGGAAAGCCTGGAGAGAAAGCGTATCAGGAAAGCGGCGACAAGAGTTCCGATGCCGCTCATGGCGATACACCAACCGAGCATATCCTCCGTCATTTCCGGCAAGCCTCGGAACAGCACGACGATTTGGGAATCGGCGATCTGCAGGACAAGTATGACCATACAGAGGGTGAGCAGGCCATACTTAATGATTGGAATGCTAAGAATGATCCGGATGCCTGCAATGAATTCTTCTTTGAAGCGGGATTTTTCTTTTACGCTTTCGTCCTCGGGTGCCCCGACTGCAACCGCTGTTGCTGCTGATGTGCTGCGGCGCGGAATAAAGAGAAGGATCAGCGCAGATATCGCGAACGCTCCGGCGTCGATATAGAAGGAGGCGGTGATGCCGAATGCGGCTGTCAGCAGACCGCCAATGGCTGGACCGATTACTTTACTGCCCTGTTCGATGATGGCGCTGATCGACACCGCTTGTTCAAGCTGATGGTGAGGAACGAGCTCCTTCAGCTTGCCGTTTTTTGCAGGGGAGAACATGACGTCAAAGATGCCCTTGAACAGAAGCAGGACATAGACGTGCAGCAGGGAGCTTGCGAAGACAAGCAGCAGCATAATCAATACGCGCGCCGCGTCGGAGACGATCATAATTGTCTTGCGCTCCATACGGTCGGCAAGCATGCCGCTGAGCGGGCCGCCAATCAGCATCGGGATAACCATACACAGCGTTGTAGCGGTAATTTCCAAAGGAGAAGCATTCCATTTCATACCAACTAGAGTGAGCAGCGCGAGAATGTAAATCCATTCGCCGAGGTTCGCGATCAACTGCGACGCCATTAGCGACATATAAGGTTTATTTTGCAAAAGGCCTTGCCCCGTCTCATTTTGTAAGCGTTTCATTTTCTTCAGTCCCTTCATCGTTCTATTCGTTACCCTAATCATACGAAGAGACGCAGCGCCGTTCATCGTTCTGCAGACGGAGCTGGGAACAGTTTCTAGCCGGATTTTTGCTCCGTGCCGGGGCTTCAACCTTGTTCTTTTTTGTAGTATGATAGATGAAGTTTAGATTGCGTCAAGCGATCCGCGCCATTGCCGCCGCGATCTTATCGACAAGACGCAGAGGGCTTACGAAGCAAGTTTTGCTTCGCAATACTAAGCTTCGGTTACGGTGCGGCCAGCTCCGCAGCCGGGCGTAGGCTTACGAAGCAAGGTTTGCTCCGCGAAGGGAAGCACAGGCAGATCGTATAGATTTGCACCGCAATTCCAAGCATAGGCAACCGTAGCGAATTTGCTTCGCAAAACTAAGCATAGGCTTACGAAGCGAAGTTTTGCTTCGCAAAACTAAGCATAGGCTTACGAAGCGAAGTTTTGCTTCGCAAAACTAAGCACAAGCTTACGAAGCAGTTTTGCTTCGCAAAACTTTTAGGAGGAACATTATGTCCGATCAAGCTGCATCTACCGCGTCAGCTCCCCGTCCGCAGGCGAACAACCTGCTGCGGAGAGATGTCCGTTTCCTGGGCAACATTCTTGGCGAAGTTCTCGTACACCAGGGCGGACGCGAGCTGCTCGAAATTGTCGAAGACATTCGCGAAACAAGCAAATCGCTTCGCGCCGAGTTTGTTCCCGAGCTGTTCGACCGTTTCAAAGCGAAAATTTCTTCTCTCGAGCCTGAATTCCGTCATCAGGTTATTCGTGCATTTGCGATCTACTTCCAGCTCGTCAACATCGCTGAGCAGAACCATCGCATCCGCCGCAAGCGCGACTATGAGCGCTCGGCAGGCGAAAGCGTGCAACGCGGCTCGATCGAGAGCGCCATTCTCGACCTGAAAGACCGCGGTATCGAATCGCCGGACGTTCGGCAAATTCTGAGCGACATTTCGCTCGAACTGGTCATGACTGCTCATCCGACGGAAGCAACGCGCCGCGCTGTGCTCGATATTCATAAACGAATTTCGAACGACGTGCTCGAGCTCGACAATCCGACGCTGACCTACCGCGAGCGTGAGAAGCTCCGCGAGAGGCTCCTGAACGAAGTGCTTATTTTGTGGCAAACGGACGAGCTGCGCGATCGCAAGCCAACCGTTATCGACGAAGTTCGCAACGGCTTGTACTACTTCGACGAGACGCTCTTCGAAGCGCTTCCTGATGTTTATGAAGAGCTTGAGCGCTGCTTGACGAAATACTATCCTGGCGAAAAGTGGCATGTGCCTAGCTATCTTCGCTTCGGCTCGTGGATCGGCGGCGACCGCGACGGCAACCCGTCGGTTACCGCGCAGATCACATGGGAAACGCTGACGCTGAATCGCCAGCTGGCTCTTAAGAAATATGAAGAGAAGCTGACCGAAATGATGGACCAGCTCAGCTTCAGCACGAACATTGCGCAAGTATCGGAAGAATTGCTCGAATCGATTCGCAAGGACCGCGAAAATGTGGAAGTGAAGTGCGTTGAGCCATGGCGCAACGTAACGGAGCCTTACCGGATCAAGATCGGCTTTATGCTCCAGAAGCTGGCCAATACGCAAGAGGAATCGCTGAAAGGCTCTCCGGTGCGCTATAACAGCGCTGACGAGTTGCTGGAAGATCTGTATATTATGGATCGCAGCCTTCGCAACCATTTCGCCGACTACGTAGCGGATACGTATATCGGTAAGCTCGTTCGCCAAGTTGAGCTGTTTGGCTTCCATCTGCTTCAATTGGACGTGCGTCAGCACAGCCAAGAGCATGAGAATGCGATGACCGAAATTTTGGCGAAAATGAACATTGTCGCCGATTATTCCGCGTTGTCTGAGGATGAGAAAATCGAGCTGTTGAACAGGCTGCTGAACGAGCCGCGTCCGCTTACTTCGAGTCATCTTGAATATTCAGAATCGACGCGCGAATGTCTCGATGTCTACCATACGATCTATCGGGCGCAGCAGGAGTTCGGCGTTAACTGTATCTCGAGTTATCTGATCAGTATGACGCAAGGCGCCAGCGATATGCTGGAGGTTATGGTGTTCGCTAAGGAAGTCGGCTTGTTCCGCAAAGAGATGGACGGAACGACTCGCTGCACACTGCAATCTGTGCCTTTGTTCGAAACGATCGACGATCTTCACGCGGCTCCGGGCATTATGAAGCAGCTGTTTGATCTGCCGGTTTACCGTCAAGCTGTTGCCGCTAGAGACAATCTGCATGAGATCATGCTCGGTTACTCCGACTCTAACAAAGACGGCGGCGTAGTCACTGCAAACTGGGAACTGCGCGTTGCGCTGAAGGAAATTACGGCCGCAGCGGGCGAATACGGCGTTAAGCTGAAATTCTTCCACGGACGCGGCGGCGCGCTCGGACGCGGCGGAATGCCGCTGAACCGCAGTATTTTGGCACAGCCTCCGCACACGGTAGGCGGCGGCATCAAAATTACTGAGCAAGGCGAAGTGCTCAGCTCCCGTTATTCGATGCAAGGCATCGCATACCGCAGCTTGGAGCAAGCGACTTGGGCGCTGGTTACATCCGCGCGCTTGGCGAAGTATCCGAATGAGAAGCAAGCGGCGGAAGCTGAGTGGGATGAAATTGCCCGTTCGATTTCCGAGACAGCGCTGACGAAATACCAGGATCTGATTTTCCGCGATCCGGGCTTTATGACCTTCTTCAAAGAATCGACGCCGCTGCCGGAGGTTGGCGAGCTGAACATCGGCTCCCGTCCGTCGAAACGGAAAAACAGCGATCGATTCGAAGATTTGCGGGCGATTCCTTGGGTATTTGCATGGACGCAAAGCCGTTATCTGCTGCCAGCATGGTATGCCGCGGGTACTGCGTTCCAGCAATATGTGAATGGCGACGAGCAAAAAATGGAGACGCTCAAAACGATGTACGAGCAATTCCCGTTCTTCCGTTCGCTTGTTGACAATTTGCAAATGGCGCTTGCCAAGGCTGATCTGCTGATCGCGAAGGAATATGCGGATATGATCTCCGATCAAACGATTCGCGACCGCATTTTCAACCAAATCGAAGAAGAGTATAAGCTTACTTCCGATCTGATTCTGAAAATTACCGGACAAGAGGAAATTTTGGACAATGTGCCGGTTATTCAAGAGTCGATCAAGCTGCGGAATCCTTATGTCGATCCGCTCAGCTATATGCAAGTACAGCTGCTGACCGAGCTGCGGGAGCTTCGTGACAAAAACGAAGACGATCCTGAGCTGCTCCGCGAAGTGCTGCTCACTATCAACGGCATTGCGGCCGGCCTGAGAAATACGGGCTGATCGGCAGCCTAACCATTAAGAAGCCAAGTTTGGACGCTAACCGTCCGAACTTGGTTTCTTTTATTTGTAATTATATATCCATATTTGGAAACAACGAGAGAAGGGCTTCGGTTGTATACTGAAAATACATGAAGCTAATCAGAAGAAAGCAGGTGACAGGGTCATGAATGCAAAGCTGAGAAACCCGCGTTCGCTTTACTTGTTTGCCGCAATTGCAGCGCTTGTCCTGTGCGTGGATACGGTAACGGCGCGCATCGCTCCACAGGACCGGCTGCTGGCATACGCTGTTTTGTTCGATTTCGTCGTTGTTATTCCTTTTTGCTACTGGCTGCTCGTCATTCGGAACTCCGGCAAAAAGCTCAAGTCGCTTCTTCCGTTCCCCCTTCTCGGCGCCATAGCGGCCTGGTTTGCTTTGCCTGCGTCCGTCAAGAGCATGGCTTGGGATGTCATTTGGCCGGTTGAACTAGCTATTGTGGCCATTGAGGCCTCGCTTATATATATCGAAATAAGGTTGTTAATCGCGATCGTCAAGCAGATCAAGGAACGAAAACGAACGGAACCGGATACGGTCGAAGCGATTCGGCATGTATGTAAAGACCGGTTAGGCGATCGAAGAATAGGTTCTTTTATTGCGCATGACGTCGCTATGTTCTACTATTTCTTTTTCTCCTGGGGGAAGAGGAAGCGGGATAAGGCGTTGGCCATAGAGAACGCAAATGTTTATACGTACCATAGAGAAACGAACCAGGTGCTGCTGGCCGCTTTTGTCACCAAGCTCATCGTCCTCGAATCGGTGGTTGTGCACTTGCTGCTTGCGATGTGGTCGCCTCTCGTTGCCTGGATCGTAACGATTTCGGAGCTGTGGCTGCTTATTCTGTTGTGGGCGGATACGAGAGCGGCTGTCATGCAGCCAATTCGAATCGGCAAGGAAGGCATTCGTTTGCGGTACGGACTGCGATTGCAGGCCGATTTTCGCTGGGAGAACCTGCTGTCGGTGGATTGGGCCAAGAGCGGGTATGAATTAACGGGTGAAGAGAAGCGGCAAGCGGCTAGCCCGGCGGTCGGAACGCCGAACGTGCGATTGGCGCTAAAGTCGGAGCAGCGCGTGGATGGCTTTTTCTTTCAGCCTATGCGCACATCTCTGATTTATTTGGCCATCGACCGGCCATCCGATTTTGTCGCTGAAGCGAACCGGTTTTTAAACGAAGATTCGGAAAATCTTTCATAATCGATCGGATCAGGTTTTATGTTTTTTTATAACCCTCTTAAGATTGCTTTAAGGTGCGTCCTTCATGATAGAGTCATGGGAAGCAATCAACGGGCAAGCGGACAAGGCAAGAAAAGGCCGCTGGACCGAAGGAGGAATTGATCCATGAACAACGATTATCGAAACGGCAATCCATTCGATCGCGATAGCGTCCAGCCTAAGACCGAAGAACAAACCGCAGCGGAACATAAGGATGCCGCCACTTATACTTACGGGCCTAACCGCTCGCATTCGGATATGAAATCGCAATATGAAAGAGAGCTGGCCCTGTTTACAGCCGCTTATGAGCATGCTGGAGCGGGAGAAGGCAGCGGCGGCAAGGGCAGAGACAGAGTCAAACGAAGCGCATCGAGCAAGACGCTGTTTGCCGCTTTTCTGGTCGGTGCTATCGTCATCGGCGGATTTATGTATACGGCCGACCGAGCCAACTTGTTTACGCGCGGCGCCGAGCAAACGCCGTACATGCCGAGCGCGGCGTCGAAAGGAAATGGCGCTGGCGTGAAGACGGCTTCGGCTTCGGTCGACAGCCTCATCTCCGACATCTATGCGGGTGCCTCGCCGGCTGTCGTCAAGATTGAAAATTACACGGAGCCGGAGCGTTCCGTTAGACGCAACTCGGATTACTGGCAGTATTTCGGCACGCAGCCGTTTTCTCCTTTTGGACAAGACGGCCGTGGAGGCGATGAAGAGAGCGGAGCTCCGAGCGCAGGAGACGAAAGCGGGAATGGGAGCGGGAGCGGAGAACTTCAGTTAAGCGGCTCCGGCACTGGTTTTATTTTTGACTCATCCGGCTATATCTTGACCAACGAGCATGTCGTGAATGGAGCGAAGGAAGTGAAGGTAACGGTCGAAGGCCATGACAAGCCTTTTACAGCTTCCGTCGTCGGAACGGCGAAAGACAAAGATCTCGCGGTATTGAAAATCGAAGGGGAGGACAGCTTCCCAACGCTTCCGATCGGCAATTCTGACGAGACGAACATCGGCGATTGGGTAATCGCGATCGGCAATCCGTACGGATTCGATCATACGATGACCGTGGGCGTGCTGAGTGCGAAAGAACGTCCAATTACGATACAAGACAAGGATGGGGACCATGTCTACGAGCATTTGCTCCAGACCGACGCTTCCATTAATCCCGGCAATTCCGGCGGGCCTCTGCTGAACATGAAGGGCGAAGTGATTGGCATCAACACGGCGGTCAACTCGGAAGCGCAAGGAATCGGCTTTGCAATTCCGACCGGTACGATTCAAGAGGTGCTGGATCGTTTGATGAAGGGCAGCATGTAAAGCAGTAGATTGATTAGCTTGGCACGCGGCACGGCTCTCATTGCTCATGAGGAGTGATGAGGCGGCTTTTGAAGGGCAGAGGCGCGGAAAACCGCTTCTGCTCTTTGCCATGCTGGCTGAAAAACGTATATAATAATAAATGCGGCTAATTATCGTTTGTAATTATGATTTTTATCGTTCACGGCGTTTCCCATTTCTGTTAGAATGTTTAATTATGGGGATTGTGATTGCGGCGATTGGGTCTTGCGTCCATCGCGGCGAAGCGGGTTTATGGAGATTGAGCTTCGCGGCGAGCATCCGTTCAAACGGAAGGTTTGGAGGAGTATAAGTGAATCTATTGGAAGCCCGGCTCGCCAAGCTTGCGCTGAAGGGCGATCAACGGGCGTTTGCGGAGCTCGTGGAGCTGTATCAGGACAAGCTGTTCCACATGGCCTACCGAATGCTGAATAACCGCCAGGAGGCGGAAGATATCGTGCAGGAGACGTTTCTGCGCGTTCATAGAAATTTGGAACGATACGACGATACGATGAAATTTTCCACATGGATTTATCGGATCGCGACGAACCTTTGCATCGACAAGCTGAGGAAAAGAAAGCCCACGTACTCGCTTGACGCCGAATCGAACGAGCATGAAGGCTTGGACGGTTATTCGATGATTCCAAGCGATAACCGAACGCCGGAGTCGGAGCTGCTGCTCTCAGAAACGCAGCGCATCATTCATGAGGCGATCGGCTCGCTTGCGCCGAAGTACAAGACGGTGATGATGCTTCGTTATATTGAGGAGCTGTCGCTGCAGGAGATCAGCGATGTGCTCGACATGCCGGTAACGACGATTAAAACGCGAGTTCATCGAGGCAGGGACTTTCTCCGCAAAAAGCTGGAGCATAAGCTGTAACCGGGGAACGATCGTATTATCATGCATACGCCGAATTGCCCAAAATGAAGGGGCCTAAAGCCGGCTATGCGGTTCAAATAGGCACACCGGAGAAGTAAGGATGACTTGATTCCTATATTTTAAAAAAGTGAAACATCCTGTTCCGCGATACGTATCCTATTAGGAGAATAGCTTATGCGCGAGCAAATGAGAGAAAGGACTGGCTGATATGGAATGCACCGTCGCCAAAGTATGGATACACGACTATTTGGACGGCGAACTGCCGCGTGAGGAAGCGGAGCAATTAAAGGCTCATTTGGAATCATGCCCAGCTTGCCTTGACCGTTATGAGCAAATGGAAAAAACCGAAGCTTTGCTTTTTGATACGCTGGAGCACCGGAGGATTCCTGGGTACGGCCTGACGGAAGCGGCAAAGCTGACCGAACGCATTATGGCCCAGCTGCCTGAGGAAAAGCTTCCACAGCAGCGTAAAGGGGCTTTACGTTTTCTGTATAGATATCCGGGGCTCGCGGTTGCGGCCGTTTTCGTATTGGTCATGCTGGGAAGCGCGATGTCGATGTGGGAGAAGGACACCAAATTGATTGTATCGGGCGAAGATTTACAGCAGGTCGTCATCGAAGGCAACACCGTAACGATTCCCGAAGGCGTTCATTTTAAAGGAAATCTGATCGTCGAGAATGGCAGGGCGGAAGTCAGAGGAGAGGTTGAAGGCAACGTAACCGTCATTGACGGCTCCCTCAATTTGGCGTCCACCGGACATATTGCCGGACAAAGCCGAACGATCGATCAAGCGCTCGATTGGTTCTGGTACAAAGTGACGCAGACATTCAGCGGACTGGCATCTTGAGCCGAAACTGTCTCCCTGGATCGGGAGACAGTTATTTTTTTTCCGCAAAAAGGATTTCCAGACCCGATTCTAGAAAACAATAAGGTTGATACCGAAATAGAAAAATAATTGTTGTCGGCGGTTTGGGGGTTTTTGCATGAGTTATTTTACAGATTTGAATTGGAATGACTGGATTAAAGACATCATTGACATCGGCATCGTCAGCTACATTATTTATAAAATGATTTTGCTCGTGCGCAACACGCGCGCGGTTCAGCTGCTGAAAGGGATTCTGATACTGGTCGCGGCTTGGGCGATCAGCACCTGGTTCAATTTATATACGATGAAGTGGCTGATGAATCAAATGTTCACGTTCGGGGTCGTGTCGGTGCTTATTATTTTTCAGCCCGAGTTGCGGCGCGTGCTGGAGCAATTGGGACGCGGCAAGCTGTTTGGCCGAACCTCGTCCCTGGAGAAAGACGCTCTTAACGATCAAATTGTCGAAGTGATGCGGGCGGTGCAGCATATGGCGGCGCGGAAGGTCGGCGCGTTGATTGTCTTCGAGCGTATGACCGGTGTCAATGAATTGGTCGAATCCGGCATTAAGATGGAATCTAAGATTACGTCAGAGCTGTTGATAAATATTTTTACGCCCAATACGCCGCTTCATGACGGAGCGGTTATTATCCGGGGCAATCAGATTATGGCGGCCGGGTGTTATTTGCCGCTGTCCGAGAATCCGTTTATTAGCAAGGAACTGGGCACGCGTCACCGGGCGGCAATTGGCGTCAGCGAAGTGAGTGATGCAGTTAGTGTCATTGTATCGGAAGAAACCGGGCAAGTGTCTCTTGCATTAAATGGAATGATCGTTCGCGATATTAACGAGGAGTCGCTCATCTCGAAGCTATTCGAGGAGCTGACGATGCAGAAGGAGAACGGCAAGGAAAAGGCTGGCGTATCGTCGTTCCTCAAGCGGAAAGGGGGCCGCAATGGATAAATGGCTTAGTCACCCGACAGCGCTGAAAGTGCTGTCCGTCATTATTGCGCTGCTGCTGTGGGCCGTCGTTCATTTCGATCCAGAGAAAACGCCGGCTACTGTCACCTCTAATATGGACACAAAGGCTTACGAGGCGCAATCGGTCATCCCAGTCGGGTTGGACGAGAGCCGCTTTGCTTTGGTGAAGCTGGAGCCAACCGTCGTGCGCGCCGTCGTGGAAGGACGCCGCGTAAATTTGGTTGGCTTGAAGGATGAGGACGTCGTCGTACAAGTCGATTTGTCCAATGTAGGAGAAGGCGAACATGAGGTGCCTTTGTCGTATAGATTGCCTAAAGGTGTTAATCTTGTCGAGATGAAGCCGTCGACGGTAACGGTAGAGCTTGTGGAGATTCAGACGAAGGCGTTCGATCTGAGCGTCATAACGGAAGGAACGCCTGCGAAAGGATATATTACGGGTACGCCTCTATTGGCAGATGCTGAACACGCTCAGGTTCAGGTGACGCTGCCGAAGGAAGAGATGCCGCTCGTCAGCTCGGTTAGCACGACGGTCAGCGTCGAGGGGGCCGAGAAGTCGGTGGAAGAGAAAAAAGCGCGTATTGTCGTCTACGACACAGAAGGCAGGCCGATGGATCATGCCACGGTCAGACCGGCTTCCGTAGCGGTGACCGTTCCGGTTACCCCGCCATTGAAGATGCTGCCGCTGCAGCTCAGCTTTACCGGCAGCTTGCCGGAAGGATTGAGCGTCTCGGCGGTAAAGCCGGAAATGGATAAGGTGGCCGTATACGGCGATCAGAAGCTGCTTGATACGCTTGAATCGTACAGCAGCGTAACAGTCGACCTGTCGAAAGTGAAACAGTCCGGTAAAGTGAAGGCAAAGGTCACGGCTGTGGATGGAATAAAAATGGTGGAGCCGACGGAGATCAATGTGGAAATTACGGTCGTTCCGTCGGAGAAGAAAACGATTAGCCGCAAGGTCATATTGACCGGATTGGGAGAAGGTCTGGAGGCGGAGATCACGGAGCCCGCTGACGCCATGCTCAGCTTCGATGTGCTAGGGGCTCCCAATGTATTAGGCGCTCTAGGCGCAGGAGATGCGCTGTTGTCGGGCGATCTGACCGGACTTACAACGGGAACCTATACACTGAAGCTGAAAGCGTTTTTGCCTAGGTTCATCACTCTGGCGAACGAACTCACCGTAACTGTTGTAGTCAGAGACGCTTCCGTCAATACGGGAACGGATCCTGACGGCGGAAGCAACGGGGGCAGTGGAGGAAGCAATAGCGGAGGGAACGGTACAGGTGGCGGCACCGGCGGAGGCGGAACCGCAACGCCGCCTGGTACGGCAACGCCGCCGCCTAGCGAAAGCACTACCCCCGGCGGCTCGAATAACGGCGGAGAGGCCGAAGGGGACGGTGAAGGCGGTCCCGGAGACGGAGAGCCTGAAGGCGGAGACGGTAACGGGGGATAAGGCAATAGTTCCCTAAGATATGGGACTCTGAATTGATTGACTCGATTTCAGATTAGGATATAAGATTGGATGCAAAACAACTAACAGTATCACGATAAAAGGGGAAGAGCGAATAATGGGGAAATATTTCGGAACTGATGGTGTGCGAGGAGTTGCCAATTCGGAGCTTACACCTGAGCTTGCCTATAAAATCGGCCGCTGCGGCGGATATGTACTGACGGGACAGGCGGATAAGCCTAAGGTCGTAATCGGCCTTGACACTCGTATTTCGGGACCTATGCTGGAATCCGCTTTGATTGCGGGACTTTTGTCCATCGGAGCCAGCGTCGTACGACTCGGCGTCGTGTCGACGCCGGCGGTTGCATACATTACGCGCGAATTGAAGGCGGATGCGGGCGTTATGATTTCGGCTTCGCATAATCCGGTTCAGGATAACGGCATTAAGTTTTTCGGCGGAGATGGCTTCAAGCTTTCCGACGAAACGGAGCTTGAGATCGAGCGTCTGATCGATGCGGAGACCGACGAGCTGCCACGTCCTATTGGCGGCGATATCGGCAGTGTTACGAATGACGAACAGGCCAAATTCCGCTTCCTCGAATATTTGAAAACTACGATTCAAGGCGATTTCAGCGGCCTGAAAATCGTGCTCGATTGCGCGAACGGTTCGGCTTATGAGCTGGCTCCTAAGGTGTTCGCCGATCTTGGCGCGCAAATTATTACGGTTGGCGCGGAACCAGACGGACGCAATATTAACGCTGGAGTAGGCTCGACCCATCCGGAATATTTGCGTGAGCAAGTATTGGCGCATGGGGCCGATCTTGGCCTCTCATTCGACGGCGACGCGGATCGCTTGATCGCGATTGACGACAAAGGCGAGGAAGTGGACGGCGACTATATTTTGTGTATTTGCGGAGACGCGATGAAGCGGGCTGGCAAGTTGAACGGCGATACCATTGTAACGACGGTTATGGCCAACATTGGCTTCTTCAAAGCGACTGAGCGTATCGGCCTTAAATCGGCGCAGACTGCTGTCGGCGACCGTTACGTTATGGAGGAAATGCGTCGCGGCGGATTCAACCTGGGCGGCGAGCAGTCCGGCCATGTTATCTTCCTCGATTACAATACGACCGGCGACGGTATTTTGACGGCCTTGCAGCTGGTAGATACTCTTGTTGCATCAGGCCGCAAGCTGAGTGAGCTGAAGACGCTGATGAGCAAATATCCGCAAGTGCTGATCAACGTGCGTGTGGCGGATAAGAGCCTTTACGCAGGCAACGAAGCGATTGAGGCCGCTGTCCTGGCGGTGGAGAAAGAGCTCGGCGACAATGGCCGCGTTCTAGTTCGCCCATCCGGCACAGAGTCGCTGATCCGCGTCATGGCCGAAGGCCCGGACAAGGAACAAATCGAAGACTACGTCGGCCGTATCGTTGACGTGGTGAAACAGCAGCTGGGTTAACGGTTTAGGCCGTTAACAGAGGAGCGGGTGATGCGCTGAAGCGGGACTTGGGGGCGCTGCTGCGCTTCTGGTAAGGCGGGAAACCGTCTTACGGAGTGCGAAAACGTGCTTGAAGAGGCGCTGTAAGGCGGATAACCGCCTTACAGAAGTAAAAACGTGCTTGAAGCAGCTCTGTAAGCCGGAAAACCGTCTTACAGAAGCAAAAACGCGCCCGAAGTATCGCTGTAAGCCGGAAAACCGTCTTACAGGTGCAAAAACGCGCCCGAAGTATCGCTGTAAGCCGGAAAATCGTCTTACAGGTGCAAAAACGCGCCCGAAGCAGCGCCGTAAGCCGGAAAACCGTCTTACAGATGCGAAAACGGGTCCAAAGTAGCGCCGTAAGCCGGAAAACCGTCTTACAGAAGCAAAAACGCGCCCAAAGTATCGCCGTAAGCCGGAAAACCGTCTTATAGATACGAGAACACGTCCACAGTATCGCTGTAAGGCGGAAAACCGTCTAACAGATGCGAAAATGCGCTCGAAGTATCGCTGTAAGACTCAAAATAGCCTTACAGACGCTAAAATGGGATCGACGAGGTGCTGTAAGGCTCGAAAGAGCCTTACAGACACGAAAATGGGTTCGACGAAGTGCTGTAAGGCTCGAAAGAGCCTTACAGGCGCCAAAATGGGATCGACGAGGTGCTGTAAGGCTCGAAAGAGCCTTACAGACACGAAAATGGCTTCGACGAAGTGCTGTAAGGCTCGAAAGAGCCTTACAGATCACTCACAGTGCCTTAATGCTGGTTTATCGGGCTTTTATCCTAAGGGAGATGAAGCTCAAAAACTCCTTTTTAGCTGTATTACATCGTAGCAGAGCACTAAGTCTAAAGTTCAGGTTGCGAAACGAGTCGAAATTGAATATGATAGGAAGTATCATTCAGGAAATGAAAGCGAGGGCAGAGGTTTTCATAAAGAGTTATAAGCGCCAGAGCTTGCGTGATGAACCGGGTTTATTTTTTCGAAGCGTTGTTGGGAATGCTAATCGATAAAAAATAAACCGTTCATACGGGAAGCTGACGAGGTGAAGGTGTTCGAAACATTCGGCGGGGACCTTCCGGTATTTAAGCCAACCGAAAGTCGTTACGCAAAAGAATTGGGCGACTGATTCCACAAACGTGCGACAGGCTGATGAACGACAGCAATTATTTTATTGAGTATGAACAAGAATGGCTCCCGTATGTCTGCGATGCCGCTTGAGGGGTTGGCACGGGCAGAGGGTTGCACATTGTTTGGACGCACCGTTGTTTGAGTATGTACTTTTCCTTTTACCAATACTTTTAACAACCATGGCTAACATGCATTGACAACCGAATAACGCCTTGTGCCGCACTAGGCGGGCATCCGTATACGGCAAATTAAACCGATAACGGAGGTCTATATAAATATGTGTGGTATTGTAGGATATATTGGAGATCGTGATTCTCAGGGGATTTTGATTGAAGGGTTGAAAAAGCTCGAGTACCGGGGTTACGATTCCGCTGGTATCGCTGTTTTCACGAAGAATGGTCTGGAAATCTCGAAGTCGAAGGGCCGTTTGGCAGTGCTTGAAGATAAGCTGAAAAGCGATCCGCTGCAAGGTTCGGTCGGCATCGGACATACTCGTTGGGCGACGCACGGTAAGCCTTCCGACGTAAACTCCCATCCGCATACTGACAATTCGGCGAAATTCTCGGTCGTACACAACGGTATTGTCGAGAACTACCTCGATTTGAAGGATGAACTGATTGAGAAAGGTCATGTATTTGTATCGGAAACAGATACGGAAGTTATTTCTCATCTGGTAGCGGACGAGTATGACGGCAATATCGTCGAAGCGGTTCAACGTGCAGTTAAAAGAATGCGCGGCGCGTTTGCGCTGGGCGTATTGACGGAATACGAACCGGAACGTCTCGTAGCAGTTCGTTTTGCAAGCCCACTTGTTATCGGGGTCGGCGAAGGCGAGAATTTTATCGGCTCGGATATTCCGGCGATTTTGGAATATACGCGTAACGTTTATATTTTGAACGACGGCGAAATGGCTGTTTTGACACGTGATGGTGTCGAATTGATGACAACCGAAGGTGAATTCATTTCCAAGGAAATATTCCATGTCGATTGGGATCTGGTGACGGCGGAGAAAGCCGGATTCGATCATTTTATGCTAAAAGAAATTTACGAGCAGCCAAAAGCTTATCACGATACGATGCTCGGCCGGATCGCAGATGACGGAAAATCGGTTAACTTGAAAGAATTGTCGATGACTTCCGACTACATCAAGTCGATTCGCAAAGTTCATATCGTTGCTTGTGGCACGGCATCCCATGCGGGTATGGTCGGCAAAACCGTTATCGAATCCTTGGCGCGTATTCCGGCTGAAGTGGATGTCGCATCCGAGTACCGCTACCGTTCGCCGATTATTACTCCTGATACGCTCGTGATCGTTGTCAGCCAATCGGGTGAAACAGCGGACACACTTGCAGCGCTGCGTGAAGCAAAACGCAACGGTGCTCGCGTTCTGGCGATCACCAACGTTGTAGGCAGCTCCGTTGCTCGTGAAGCGGACGATGTACTTGTAACTTGGGCAGGACCGGAAATCGCTGTTGCATCGACAAAAGCTTACTCATCGCAGTTGATTGCATTCTATCTGTTTGGTTTGCATCTGGCTGGCGTACTTGGTACGAAGTCGGAAAGCGAAGTTGGCGAACTGATTTCCGCAATGAATCAGTTGCCTGAGCAAGTGGAAAGCATTTTGGAGCAATCGGCTGTACTGAAGCAAGTAGCCGAATCGATCTCCTCGCATAAAAACTTGTTCTTCATCGGCCGCGGCGTAGATTACGCTGTAGCCATGGAAGGCTCGCTAAAGCTGAAAGAAATTTCGTACATTCACTCGGAAGCCTATGCTGCAGGTGAACTGAAACACGGCACGTTGGCGTTGATTGAGGATGGTATCCCAGTCATTGCGCTTGTAACGCAGGAAGAGCTGTACGAGAAAACGTTGAGCAACATTAAGGAAGTAAAAGCGCGCGGCGCCCATGTGCTTGGTATCGCCAATGCCGGTCACGAAGTTGAGGCCAGCAAGTCGGTCGACGAGATCTTCGTCATCCCAAGAACGCTGCCACTCCTTACGCCAGCACTATCTGTAGTGCCGCTGCAATTGCTCAGCTACTACGCTTCACTCGCTCTCGGACACGACGTCGATAAGCCAAGAAACTTGGCGAAGAGCGTGACGGTGGAGTAAGAAGATAAGAAGCTAAAGTAATTTGTGAATTCGAAATAAAGTTCCCCCAAGGATTATAAAGTTCACCTAAAGCTTATAAAGTCATATCAAGAAGCCGAGCGAAACTCAGGTAGCCACTCCTGTTTTCCTCGGCTTTTTTCATAAATCAGGGAAGCGAGTTTAGGGAGCAGAGGAAAACATAAACGCCTCGAATGCCTTAATGAATTAAGCTTTTCCTCGATTTTCCTCCGATTTGTAGGACGACTTTATTTGCTCGTATTGAAGCTGGTATGAAGGGGAATGGGCTTGGAATGCAGGAGTAGCAAGGGGTGGGGCGATTTGGTGGGGGAGGGAGCGTAAGTCGACTTTTAATGAATACACACATGTGTCACGTGATAAAAAAGTGTGGAACCGCGAAAGTCAGTCCCGATGATATGAATATCATGGGGAGGGTTATGAACGGATACAATAGGTGGACGTCTGAAAAAAATTAGAAAGATCAATGAACTCAACCAGATTGATTGATTTTTCTAAAAGTATAGGTGTATCACAGGGAACATTAAGCGAAATTGAACAAAATAAATATTATCCATCAACTGAAACAATCATGGCTATACATACTAATTTTCATGTTGATATTCAGTGGAATTTGTTTGGATGAGAGTCAATACAAAAAGAAAAAGACTTAGGATTAACGACAAGCTATTGGCTAGCAGCAGCTATATTCATGCTATTAAGTATTCGATGGATGATTCATCCAAAAAGGAAGTTGAATATTAATAACAGACAAAGAGCTGGAAAATTATATCTGTTTCCTATAATGGAATTATATTGATTGATATATTGACTATGAGAGAAATTGGCTGTTACAATGGCTTCATCAAAAAAATTGAAGAATCAAATATTTTTTTTAAAACTAAAACCAACTATACATATCGAATTAATTTATTATAAACGTGCGAGAGGGGCGTATCATTAGTGCAGATTCACGAATTGTAGGCGTTATCCAAAAGGATAAGGAGTTGAGTCGAGACTGAATATGCGCCATTTAAATTTAAGAACTAAACTAATTTTATCGATAACGATTACAGGCTTGATTCCGCTTCTTTTGCTGGTATTCATCTCTTATTATAATGTAGTTTCTTTTACGGAGAAAAAGTATGTGAATGGGAATCAGATATCTCTTCATCAGCTAGAGCAGAGGTTCGATGATTACTTTAATCGATTAGATCAAAATTCAGTTCGTTTCTTTAGCGATTCCTTCTATGCAAGTGACATTTTAAATATACAGCTACAATCGACAGAGTATTATAGTCGCACGTTATACAATTTAGTTAATTTCTATTCGGAACGGAAAGAGACCCATTCTGCGACGTTCTATAATCCAGATGAGGATGAGGTGTATGTCGTTAACGATACGGTCAACGCTTCTTTTCATGGGGGAGAAGAAATAACAAGAATGGAATGGTATCAACGATTGCTAGCAAGTCCCGAGAGGCGGACAATCGAGCCTCTGCGTTTGATTGAGAAATATCCTGAACGTTATCATTTGAATCAGCAAGAAGCAATATTTTCTTTAAACCGTATTATGTATGACAAAAATAAAGTGTATGGGATTCTTACAGCAAATTATAAAACGGATTATCTTAAAAGTGCATTATTTGAATTAGTTAGCGATGAAGATGAAATGATTATTATGACAGATAAAGCTGGTGCTGAACTTACATCTACTCGGTTGTTTAATCCCTCTCAGCAAGAAGAAGATAGCGGGTTGCATGCTGCAATTATAGAAATGGGAACTTCATCAGGCTATTTGCACTATAAGTCTACTGCAGATAAAGCTGAACAAATCGTTATTTTCACTATTTCACCGAAGTGGGGTCATATTCTTTACAAAAAGGTTCCAGTGCAAACGGTTTTGCGTGAAGTAGCTCAGACGAGGAATACGATGCTTGGCATTAGCGGGATTTTATTAATACTTTTAGTCATTACGACAGCTATACTTTCCATGCGATTTACGAAACCTTTAATTCAATTAATGCGGCATATGGTAAAGGTGGGAAATGGCGAATTTGAAAGCGAGCTTATCGTAAAATCGCATGATGAAATTGGAGCTATTTCTGCAACATTCAATCAGATGAGTCGAAAAATTAATTATATGCTTAATGAGCAATATAAGAATGAAATCATTCTAAAAACTGCGCAGTTAAAAATGCTTCAATCGCAGATTAATCCTCATTTTTTCAACAATACTTTGCAGGCCATAGGAGGAGTAGCACTTGAAAAAGGTGTAGATGAGATTGAATATATGGCTCGTGTTCTATCTTCTATGCTAAGGTATAGCATTTCAGCGACGGGAAATGATGTTCCGTTGAGTGCTGAAATTGAAAATATACAACAATATTTAACGATTCAAAAATTCAGATTTGAAGAACGGTTGAACTACTCGCTTGAGGTGGACGAAAAGTATTTAGACATTCGTATACCCAAACTAATTTTGCAGCCTTTAGTGGAAAATGCCATTATTCATGGGATCGAAAAAAGTATTAAGCTAGGCACGATAATGATTAAGGTTTATGCAGAGCATGGCTGCCTCGTTATAATGATTGCGGATAATTTCGAAGGCATGCATCCTGAGCGATTGGCCGACCTTCAAGCTAAACTAAATGACGCTGCTCCAAACGACTGGATTAATCTACAAAATCACGGCATTCTGAATGGTTTTTATCGTTTGAAATTAAGATATGGGGATCGATTTAGAATGGAAATAGATAGTGATAAAACAAAGGGAACCACAGTTGCTTTACACATCCCGATCGAGAGAGAGGATCAGAATGATTAAAGTAGTTATTGCAGATGACGAGAATAAGCCTCGTAAAGCGGTCGTTAATATGGGAAATTGGAACGATCTCGGATTAGTATATGCAGAAGTAACGAATGGAACGGAGTTAGTTGAGTATGTGGCGAAATATCGGCCTGAAATTGTAGTAACAGATTTGCGGATGCCTGGGATAAGTGGAGTGGAGCTTCTTCAGGCTTTGCGAGATTATGATGAGCAAATCCAGGTAATTGTGATAAGCGGTTATGACGAGTTTGAATATATGAAACAAGCTATCGTGACAAAAGTCGTAGATTATTTGATGAAGCCATTCAGTAAAGAACAACTGAATTCGGCATTATCCAAAGCCATAAATGAAGTGGAAAGCCTTCGTCAGCGCAGACTGCAAACGGAGTTAGCGATACAATATTATAAAGAAGAAGCTATGACGCAGCTCTCTGAAGGGCGAGCGTTTAATATGGACAATTTTCGTGAATTGACTGGTATCCCCTTGCGGGAGGAGCTGTTCTATCAAGTCACAATGCTAAGGATAGCTAATTTCACTTATTTGAGTAAGCGATTCGGTTCTGATCATAAGCTGTTATCCTTCGAGGTGACTAATGTACTAAATAAATTAATTGAAAAGCGCGGCATTGTATTTCAATCTGGTGGAGAAGATTATGAGTGTGGCATGTTGTTGTATAGGAATAGCATTGATCTAGATTATACTAAAACGTTGCTTGAGGAGATAGTTGCACAATTACGAACGAGTTTGAATATTGGGGTGTTTATTGGAGCAGGTGAATGTTATTACGGGGTTTCACAAATAGGTGATTCTTACCAGGAAGCGCTTCTTGCTCTGAAACGTAGTTCTTTCCGTCAAGGCGGAGGCATTGGGCTTTACCGTGAATTAAATATAACCTCTTTGACCGATACCCTCCTCTCTGATCAAGGGAAGAAGATAGATCTTTTAGGTGTAGCAGTCTTGAACGGCAATATGGGTTACATTCGGGAATGGATCAAAAGCTGCTATACAGAGATTGCAGCTTTGCCTATGATTCAAATAACAAGCATGACTGATCTCTTAATGAGAATATGGAGAGAGTTAGAGCAGTTAGTAGGGAGCGAGTATATTGATATCGTAGACCGACCAAGGTTGTTAAAGAAGGCGCAAGAAATTGAACAACAGCTGCAGGTGGAGTTGGAACTTACTGCTCTCAGAGAATTATGCTTCTCTTTTATTTCAGAGGTAGAATTGATAACGAAGAGGAAACAATCGTATCAGGATTGGGAGCAAGGTGTTATTTATGACATTCGTGCTTACATAGAAAATCATTTTAATGAAAAGGTTTCATTACAGGACTTGGCAGATCGCTTTTATATAAGCAGAGAATCTATTTCAAGATTGTACAAGAAGATATTTGGAACCAATTTGTTTAATCATATTATTCAATTAAAGATCGACCAAGCCAAGCTTATGCTAATGGATGAGCGGCATGTCAAGGTGAGGGAGATTGTGGATATGCTTGGATTTACGGATGAAAGTCACTTCTCGAAAACATTCAAAAAGTATACGGGTCAGTCTCCGAGTGCATATCGTAATAAATATACGAACTTTTCTATATAGACGGTAAGGCTATCTTGTCAGTAGAGTAATCTACGGATGGGATAGCCTTTTGCAATTTAGTACAAGCGGATTACAAGCGTATACCTGCTTTAATTACTTACAGAGTAATATACTTGGGGAAATCTGTTGCTTATTTTCTTCAATATCGGGAGGCTGCAACCACTATGAGTTCTATTCACGAGGTGCCACGATCTTATTTTAATACATTAAATGTAGGGGAAATTAAACCTAAAGGCTGGATTTTACAACAAATGGAACAGGATTTGGGAGAAGGCATCGCTGGACATTTGCCTCAACTGACTTCCTCTATCAATCCTAAAATATTTAAGGAAGAACGGGTAGATAGTTTTGAAGTTACACCGTCTGGCATGGTGCAAGACACACCTAGAACCTGGTGGAGCGGTGAGCAAACTGCTTTTTGGATGGATGGTTATGTACGGATGGCATATTTGACTGGGAGCGAGAAGGACATTCGCATCGCGGACAATTATATGAAGGAGATACTGCATACTCAGGATGAGGATGGCTACATTGGTATATACACGAATTTAACTCGATTTAAACATAAAAAAGAGAATGGCGAATTTTGGACTCAAAGTCGTATATTTATGGTTATGCTTGCTTACTATGAGCTGACTGGGAAAACAGAGTATTTGGATGCTGTTGTGAAAGCGATGCGCTTAACAATGCAATATTATGGACCCGACAATAAAAATTCTTATTTTAATAATGAGGAGCCGGCAGGAGGAACGGGACATGGTCTTATGCTGGTTGAGGTTCTAGAGTGGCTCTACAGGATTACGGGGGAAGAGGATTTTCTGACATTTGGGCTGTGGTGCTACGAGGATTACTGCTCGGCAAAAAAGATTCGTGATACTGATAATCAGCTAGACAATTTATTGGATCTAGAAAAGCCGTTCATGTGGCATGCCCCGCATACTACTGAGCATTTGAAAATTCCAATTTGGTTGTATTATGCAACGGGGGATCCTTTACTTAAAGAGGCTGGTGAGAACGCTTATACGAAAATCAAACGCTATTTGGTTCCGAGCGGTGCTTGTATAGGGGATGAGAATATTATTGGCCGCGATCCAGACCCTTCATTGCCTTACGAGTATTGTGGTATTACTGAACTAATGATCAGCCTGTATGCCGCACTTCAAAAAACGGGAAATACAGAATGGGGAGAGCGAATTGAAAGACTTGCCTTCAATGCTGCACAAGGTGCAAGGCTTCCAGATGGCAAAGCCATTTCATATTTGAGTAAGGATAACCGCGCAAGTGCAACAACAGAGGAAACTAGTTCGGGAAATCCGAAAGAAAAGCTAGCGAAGTTCCAGTATTCACCTACACATGAAAAGGGAGCCCTTTGCTGTGCTGGAAATTCAGTTAAGCTGATGCCTTATTATGTGAACCAGATGTGGATGCGAGTGGGTGAAGGGGAGAAAGCGGGCTTGGCTATGGTTTCTTATGGCCCAAGTTGTATTAGCACTATAGTCCAAAATGTGACAATTGAGATTGAATCTATAACGTCTTATCCATTCGACGAAAGCTTCCTATTCCATATTCGTCCAGCACAAGATCTGATATGTCCGCTATATTTCCGTATTCCAGCATGGTCGACTGCTTATGAAGTCCATTGCGAAGAAGCAAAAATCACAGAGCAGGATGGATATCTAGTTGTAGTTAAAAGTTGGAAAAGTGATGATCAGATACGTCTTCTATTTCAGACTGATATCATTTCAACCTATGCGGCGAATGGTGAGGCGGCGCTTAATAGAGGTCCGTTACTTTATGCTCTGCCAATCTCAGAGCAGCGAATCACTACTCATTCTTATGAGGGAACAGATTTTGTTGATTTTGATGCAATTCCTATTCATGAAAACCCCGGTCATATGGACTGGATGCTGGATGGAACTAAAAAAAACTTTGGTTTTACTTTTGAAAACATTTCCTTAATAACGAGATGGGAAAAACCCTCGAATCAGTTGAATGGACAATTGCTTGATCAAGACGGAGTATCCCACCCAGTCACATTAGTACCAATAGGAGCCACTGTTCTTCGTAAGGTAACGTTCCCGATCTTTATTCGTCAATAGAATACAAATGAATGGCAAGGAGATACATATCTTCGTTTAACGTGAAAGGGTAAGATGAAATCACAGTAAAACGGTTGGGTATTGAATAGCCGAGATCAATGGTACGAACCGTCCAACTTAAAATGGAATGAGCAGGAGGATTTATATGAAAAGAAACGTTTTGATTTCCGTTATTGTCTTGCTTTTATCGCTCTCTTTAGCGGCATGTGGCAGCTCCAACACCACGAATGAAGCATCATCCCCACCGCCATCGGGTTCGGGCGCTGCCTCCGAGGACGCGAACACATCTCCTGAACAAATAGGAAAGCCTGTTACACTCGAGTACTTCACAATGCAACAAATTACGGCCGATCAAAAGAAATTCATCAATGATGCGCTTCAAAAAGATCAGCCCAATATTACGGTACAATTCAAGCATGTCAGCGATAATTACCTCGTCGCTCTGAAGTCGAGAATTGCTGCCGGGGATGCTCCTGATCTGTTCGATGGAAACGGATACGTAGCAAATGGAGATTTTGTTGAACCGGGTTATGTTCTTGACCTCACAGATTCGGGAATCATCGATGGAATATTGCCTCAATTCCAAGATGCGGGTAAATACCAAGGTCAAGTATACGGAATTCCTACTCTTGCCCAAGGAAAGGGGATGATCTACAACAAGACTGTCTTCGAGAAAGCGGGCATTACTACACCTCCTAAGACTTTGGATGAACTCACGCTAGCTATCGAAAAACTGAAAGCCATCGGCGTAATTCCGATAGCGACTGGATTCAAGGACGTGTGGGTAAGCCACCAAATGTTCTGGGACGTTCTCGCGCCGAACGCGAACGCGGGTGACTTCGTTCAATGGTATGCCGACATGACTTCGGGTAAAGCCTCTTTCTCCGACAATAAAGGACTGGAGCAATCGATGCAACTTATCGATATCGTGAAGAGCAATACATTTGACCGTCCATTGACGAGCGATATCAATAATTTGGCCAACAATATCGCAACAGACAAAGCCGGTATCGCCTTTCAAGGAGATTGGACATATTCGAACAATATCGTAAATATGAATCCGGATGCGAAGGTAGGCTTGGCTCCTATCCCGGTTTCCAATAATCCGGATGACGCCGTAATGCTCTACTCGGCACAAGGAATCGCGTTTGTGTCCAAGGATACGAAACATCCGGAAGAAGCGAAAGCTTTCTTGAAATGGATGACTACCCAAGCTGGCGCTCAGGTGTATACGGAAGTTCTTAACCAGGCTTCTCCGGTAAAAACAGATGTGGAATTGAATGTAACTAATCCACTTAGTATTGACGCCAATTCTTATGTTCAAAACGGTGGTAAAACGGTAGGCTTCATTAAAACGTACTGGCCAACCGGTTTCCAAGACACGGTAGGTAAGGAAATACAAAGGTATGTTTCGGGAGAGATCGATAAGAAACAATTTTTTAAACTGCTGGATGACAAATGGAAAGAGCTAACAGCCGTTAAATAACTAATATAATCGGGCGATAACCTCTGAACGTCAGGTTATCGCCCGATTGTCATTTATGAGAGAGGAGTCGGCTTATGTCGTTAGTCAATCAAACTATCGTTCAACAACAAGCGATGCCGAAATCGGATATCAGGGGAAAATGGCGTTCATGGCTGTCATATTGGATTTTTCTATCACCATTCACCGTTATGTTCCTGATGTTCTTTTTTATTCCCTTAATAAAAGGGGGATGGATGTCGTTTACGGATTCCACGATGGACCCGAGTGCAAGCTTTATCGGGATCAAAAATTACATCGATATATTCACAAATGATTCTAACTTCTTTCATTCGTTATGGATTACAATCTTGTTCACTTTTCCAAACGTCCTGTTATCCAATTTAATCGCCATATTGCTAGCTCTTGCCGTGGAATCGGTTCAATCGAAATTAAAGAATGTGTTCCGTACACTGTTTTTCCTCCCCTATATTTTTGCGTTAGTCGTCGTTGGGTTTACCTGGAAATTTATCTTTATTGACGCACTGCCCGATTTAGCGGAGAAACTACATTTGCCATTCCTGAATATAGATTTTCTGGGTGTTGCGAGTAATGCGATCTATGCCATTATCATTATGAATGTTTGGTACACCTTGGGATACTTCATGGTTATCTATGTGGCAGGTTTGCAAGGCTTAGACAAATCTATTCTAGAATCCGCCCGAATGGACGGAGCGACCGGCCTTACATTATTCATAAAAATAATCTTACCATTGCTCATGCCCGCGGTAACGATTTGCGTTTTTACGGGGTGCATGTCATCATTCAAAATTTTTGATGCTGTATTCGTCTTAACGGGCGGCGGGCCTGGATATGCGACCGATTTATTGTCTCTGAACATTTATACCAATGCCTTCGGTGAATTTAAGTACGGATATGGCATGGCTAAAGCTGTAACCATGGCGCTGGTACTCTTTGCCGTTGGTTTCATCCAACTGAAATTTTTCAAAGAGAGAGAAGTTGAAGCCTGATGGAGATTAACCGTAAATCAAGCAGTTGGTTAACCGTCGGATTATTGATTATCGTCATTTTGTACCTTTATCCGCTCTTTGTGACCGTCATGAATTCCTTCAAGACTTACGGCGAGATGTTCGATTCTTTCATTTCCTTGCCTTCCAAACTCAACTTCGATAATTACTCGAAGGCTTTGGAGACCTTGGATTACGCCACTTCCTTAAAGAATAGCGTGCTGCTCACGGGCATAACGGTAATCGGCATTCTGATTACTGCTTCGCTGGCGGGTTATAAGCTCAGCCGGGTGAAATCGAAATTCAATAGATTTATGTATACTTTGTTTATTTTGCCCTACTTGATTCCGTTTTTCGCTTATATGATTCCGGTCGTTCAGATGGCCAACCAATTCAACCTAAACAATAGCATCATAGGCGTTTCCCTCATTAATATCGGTACATCGGGGTCATTCGCCCTTCTTATGTTCCATGGATTTGTCAAGTCGGTACCAAGGGAACTGGATGAAGCAGGATATATCGATGGGTGTTCGGAAATGGACGTTTTCTTCAGGATTATCGTACCGTTAATGAAACCGATCATAAGCACTGTCGCGATCGTCTACTCGTTATGGATTTGGAATGAGTTCCTCATTCCGTTCTTATTGCTTTCGAATGACAATTCGAACACTCTGATCATCAAAATGTATGAACTATTCGGAACTTACGGGAGCAAATGGGATATTATTCTGGCCAGCATGGTCTTGATTTCAATGCCTATTATCGTTCTTTATATCCTGTTTCAAAGGCAAATTATTAGCGGAATCTCTGCTGGTGCGGTAAAAGGCTAAGGAAAGAGGCCGAGCTTATAAGAATTATCGGCAATCTAAAAGGAGGGATCGCATGAAATCAAACGTTCTGTTAATTACCGTGGATCAGATGAGGGCGGATTGCCTTCATTTTCTGGGCCACCCCGTAATCGAAACGCCGAATTTAGACAATCTGGCTAGAACTGGCGTTACTTATACAAACTCTTATACGGCTACTCCATCTTGCGTTCCGGCCAGAGCGGCTATTCTGACGGGAATGAGTCAGCAAAATCATGGAAGGGTCGGATACGAGGACAAGGTGCCATGGAACTATGAACACACGATGCCCGGCGAGTTCGCCAAGGCAGGATACCATACGCAATGTGTCGGAAAGATGCACGTGTATCCGACGCGCAACCTATGCGGATTCCATAATATTGTATTGCATGACGGGTACATGCATTACAACCGAGATCGTTCTCAATCATCTGCGCTTCAGTGGTGGGATCAAACCGACGATTATCTTTCTTGGTTGAGAGAGCGGGCGGGATCACAGCATGACATTATGGATCATGGACTCGATTGTAATGCTTCGACGGTTGCAAGACCATGGCATCTGGACGAATCTCTCCATCCGACAAATTGGGCGGTTACCCAATCCATTGATTTCTTGAGACGCAGGGATCCAAGCAAGCCGTTCTTCTTATGGACATCGTTCGTTCGGCCGCACTCGCCTCTTGATCCTCCACAGGCGTTTCTTGATCTTTACGACGGAATTGATCTGCTGAAGCCGCCGATCGGCGATTGGGCTCGTACCGATGACCCGGAACGTGACGGACTTAACCCAACCACCAGAAGAGGAAACGTGCATGAACGCATGCGCCGTAAATCCATGGCGGCCTATTATGCATTGATTACCCATATTGATAACCAGATCGGCCGTTTGCTGAACGCCCTATTCCAATTCGGTGTAAGTAAGGAAACGATCATTCTTTTTACATCGGATCACGGCGACTTATTGGGAGACCATAGGTTGTACCAGAAAAGACTGCCTTATGAAGGAAGCGCTAAGGTGCCGCTCATCCTTAACGATCCGACAGGCAAGTTGAATCTCGCCCGAGGAAAGCATGTGGACAGTGTCGTAGAACTGAGAGATATCATGCCGACTTTACTGGATGCAACCGATGTTCCGATTCCAGAATCGGTTGATGGAAAGAGCATCATTTCTCTTGGGACGAGCGCAAGCACGACAGAATGGAGGGATTACATCCATGGCGAGCATGCCTATTCTGAACTTTCCTATCACTACGTAACCGATGGAAAGGTCAAATATATTTGGTATTCCCAGACAGGTGAGGAGCAATTGTTTGATCTTCAGGCGGATCCTAATGAACTGCGCAACCTTGCGATGTCTGCGGAGCAAGCGGAGGTGTTGGAATGTTGGAGAGACCGATTAATACGGGAACTCACTGGCAGAGAAGAAGGGTATACGGATGGAGTAAGTCTCATAGTGGGAAGGACACCGCAAGCTTGTCTGCAACATCTTAGGTCGAGCGTTGGGTGATATACAGCATTTCATTTTGGGTTTGCCAATCAAGCGGACAGTCTAGTGAACGGGTTTACGTTCACGTTGTTAATTATCTGCTGAGGTTGTTTGTAAGAGGATCATTCTATTCTAATGGGGGGTTAAGGAAATGAGATCAAACGAGAGCAAGGAGATTAAGTTATCTTCTTGTTGTTCTACCTCTCGGGAATCGGCAATGCTTGGGGTGAAGATAGCTGCAGATACATCGATTGCAGTCCCCAATCACGCCATACATCAGCAGCGTGAAGGTATGCTGCACCTTCATGGGGGAGCTTTTCTCATGGGTACCGACGAAAAGGAGGGTTTTCCAGAAGACGGAGAAGGGCCCGTACGAGAAACCACCGTTTCCTCCTTTTATATGAATGAGACAGCGGTTACGAATGAACGGTTCGGTCGATTTATTAAGGAGACTGGATACACCACGGATGCTGAAAAGTATGGCTGGTCTTTCGTTTTCCATCTGCTGGTTTCCTCAGAGACTGCGAAGGCGGTCAAGCATAAGGTAACCGAGACTCCGTGGTGGTATGTGGTAGAAGGCGCGAGTTGGAGGCATCCGGAAGGTCCGGATTCGTATTTGGATAATCGGTACGATCACCCCGTCGTCCATGTATCTTGGAACGATGCGATCGCATATTGCAATTGGGCTGGAAAACGGTTGCCTAAGGAAGCGGAATGGGAGTATGCAGCTCGCGGCGGACTTGTACAGAAACGATATCCTTGGGGAGACGAACTTGAGCCTAACGGAGAACATCGCTGTAATATTTGGCAAGGGCATTTTCCTTATCATAACACCGCCAAAGATGGCTATTTGGGTACGGCACCCGCTCGTTCTTATCAACCGAATGGATTCGGACTATACAACATGTCGGGAAACGTATGGGAATGGGTTGATGATGCTTTCCACTCCGGCAGTGAATTGAAATCGATGCGAGGCGGATCATACCTATGCCATAAATCCTATTGCAATCGTTATCGAGTAGCTGCACGAAGTAAAAACACTCCTGATAGTTCATCTGGAAACGTAGGATTCCGTTGTGTTGCCGATGCAGATATCGTCCATTTTTGAGACAAATAACGTCACATGTTAGAGACAAGAAAGATTAGAAAATGGATAACCGAATTACCCTTGTACATCAAGGGTTTGTTCGGTATTTCAAGCTGTGAAAGTTGAGTGTAATTTAATAAGAGGAAGAGGATGATCATTTGAAAAAGGTGCTTGTTAGTTGTCTTATAGCGTTTGCAGCATTAGGTTTCACAATCTTCGCGAGCCATAATGATACTGCAGATGCTGCGCCACCAGCTCACACGGAATGGCAATTACACGTGGAAGACAATTTTGATGGCAGCTCTATCAACTTGAATAATTGGTATCCGAAATATTTTCCAAGCTGGCATCCGTCAACCCACAATTTCTCGAATCCTTCTTATGAGGTTTCCGACGGCACGTTAAAGCTCCGTATTCCCTATAAGGGCTGGGGGAAGGATGTGACTGGCAATAATTATGTCGTAAGCGGAATTGTGTCTGCGAACCAAGACTGGCTGCCGTGGGGTACAGGAAGAGGATTTACAACAAGGAATATGACTCCGGATCATAGCGAGAAAGCGGGAAGCTATGCACCGCTATATGGATACTATGAAATCAGGGCCCGGGCTAATATCGGCGGAGGAGACCATATTGCCTGGTGGATAACAGGTATGCAGGATGACTTCAATGTAAGTACGAAGAAGACGAATCAAAACGGTGAAGTAGACATTTTCGAAATACTCGGGAGAAACGGTGGAGAGTACCAGATCAATACACACAAGTGGGATGATCCGGGAATGCAAAGTATGTTTAGCAACGTTACACCTACAGGATTTAATGTAGGTGATTGGCATGTTTATGGCTTTGAATGGCTGCCCGGATCAATGAAAATGTATTTGGATGGGGTAGTGATAAAGCAATTTAATTTTTCTCCATCTTATCGAAGTGTAATGCTTCTTAGTATGTATGAATCGGAAGATAATTCATACTGGACTGGACCTTACGATCCGAGTACAACGTATCCTAAATACTTTGAAATTGATTATTACAAACACTATAAGCTTCCGGCCGACTATATCAATATTGCCTTAAATAAGACTACGTCGGCTATAAGTCAAAATAGCCATACCTCAGCCATGGCTGCTGATGAAAATACTGGAACATGGTGGTCTGCAGGCAACGGAAATGCGAATAATTGGTGGAAAGTAGACCTAGGCCAGGACTACGATTTAACCGGGAGCGAGATTGTTTTCCTGAACGATACGTATGCATGGAAGTACAAGGTTGAGATCTCGCAAGACAACACCAATTGGACAACGGTATGGGATAGTACAGCCAATACAAGCACCGCACAAACACAGACACACAGCTACAAGGCTGCAGCAAGATATTTGAGAGTAATGGTTACCCAAACACCCACATCTTTATGGACTGCTTTCAGTGAGTTCAGAGTGTTCGGGAGCCCCGTAAATATTGCAAAAAACAAATTTACAACAGCCATTAGTCAAAATGCGAACACCTCAGACAGGGTCGTGGACGGCAATGCGGGGACATGGTGGTCTGCGGGCAACGGAAACCCCAATAACTGGTGGAAGGTTGATCTCGGGAGCAACTATAATTTAACAGGAAGTCAAATCCAATTTCTCGATAATGACCGACTTTGGAAATATAAAATAGAAGTATCCGCTGACGATGTCAACTGGACAACGGTTGCAGACAAAACTGAGAACACGAGCCAGGCTCAGGTACAGACGCACAATTATTCGGCAACTGGAAGGTATCTAAAAGTAACCGTAACAGAAACTCCTCTGGGAGCTTGGACTGCTTTCAGCGAGTTCAGAGTGTTCGGAAACTGATATTTGCTGTCATTCGCATGCCGGAATGCATTAATTTTTCGGGAGTTATCTACAAGCAATTCATCCAAAACAAGGTTCATTCATGCGGCGATCGCGATCTGGTACTCAACCGGTGAGCGGTCGTCGATTTTTTTTTGGTACGCTAACCCGTTGATTGTTGCCTTCGAGCCTTCATCCTTCACTTGACCGAAGCATGCATTCATTGACGATTTTGATTTTTCAGGAAGCCCGGAATACGCGATAGATTTCGGAAAAGAGAGAATTGAACAATGGACCAGGCTGCATAGCGAGGTAAGTCAATTTACGTATCTCAAAGGCATTTGGACGCTGGAGGACGGATGCTTGAGCGGGAGCTGTGCGGACTTTGGCGAAGCATATACCGGTAGTTATGATTGGAATGATTATTCCTTTACGGCGACGGTGATTCCGCAATTAGGGAGTTACCATCGGATAAACTTCAGGGTGCAGGGAGCGATAAGGTCCTATGCCTTAGGCCTTGCCGATGGAAACACGCTGGTTCTGTACAAGAATGAGAACGGATACAGGCAACTGTATACGGTGGATTTCCCATGGGAGCTTAACCAGGAGTATACGTTTGAAGTTACGGTAAGAGCAGCAACGATATCTGTCATGCATGAAAATACGCTCATCATAGAGTACCGAGATGAAGAACGTCCCTATCTGCACGGACAAATCGGTGCTTCTGTCATCCAATGAAGCCATTGCCACTATAAGGATTTTAAAATAGGCATATAAAGAATACTAATTCAAGCTTATTTAGCAGCAATGCAGTATAAGCTATTCGCACAATGAGAGATTTTATTAAAAGACTAGGGAGCAACTATTGGATGCATCGCAGACCGATCATATTAATAATCAATTAGAACTCCAAATCTTGATGCGCAGTCTATTGTACATCGTCTAGTTACCAGGTGTTAATAGCAACGTTTCAACCGAGTGTCCTAGTGAGTTTGTCTATATGGGGGGAATTCGAATTGAAGATATTATACGGGGAAACAGACTCTTGATTGATAAAAAAGAAAGGGTTTACAAAAGTAAATAAACGATGTATATTGTGATAAGCAAGGCTACTGGTAATTTTTATTCATATTTAGAAATTCTTTAATATTCAATTTCGAAATCGATTTCGATTTATCTCTGGGGGGGAATTCGTATGATAACAATTTATGATATTTCAAAAGCATGTGGATTTTCTCCGACAACAGTATCTAAGGCACTAAATGGATATCCTGATGTTAAAGAGAAGACAAGAAGACTCATCAAACAAACTGCTAAGGAGATGGGCTACTATCCAAATTCTCAAGCTAAAGCGTTAATCAAAAGAAAAGCATGGAACATCGGTGTTTTATTTCAAGATGGTGAGAACATAGGAATAACACATCCGCTGTTTGCAGAAATTTTGGAGAGTTTCAAAAAAGTCGCTGAATCGAAAGGCTATGATGTGACTTTCATTTCAAACAAGATTGGTGATTTAAAGCTATCTTATCTGGGTCACTGCAAGTACAGACAAGTGGACGGGGTGGTCATTGCTTGTACTGATTTTTATAGTGATGAAATTAATGAATTGCTAGATAGCGATCTGCCGATCGTAGCGATTGATTATTCGGATGATAGGGTGAGTTGTGTAACGACAGATAGTGTCACGGGGATGACTCTTTTGTATAACTATCTGTATGAATTGGGACATCGGGATATTATCTATTTGCACGGTGAATTGACCTATATCACATTTGATAGAATTAATGCCTTAAAAAAAGCGGCAGAGAAAAAGGGGGAAAGCTTCAATGATGATCAATTATTAGAAGCTAAGTATTACTCTGTAAAGACAGGTTACAGAATCATGATGGAACTGCTACAGCGTGATAAGAGACCAACAGCAGTAATGGTCTGCGATGATTTCACAGCATTAGGAGCAATTAATGCTGCTGTAGACAGCGGGCTGAGGATACCAGAGGATATTTCAATCGTAGGTTATGATGGAATACAAATCTCTCAATTATTAAGACCGAAGATCACAACAATTAAACAAGATGCGGAGAGAATGGGAGAACTGGCTGCTGAAAAATTGGTCCGTTTAATTGAACAAGAGGGTGAAATGAAGGAAACCTTGAACATGATTCCTAGTATTATCATAGGAGATAGTTGCAAGATTAAGGAGTAAAATCCTTTATACTAAAAATCGAAATCGATTTCGATTTTCAAAAACTATTATTTTGGGGGGCATTTTGTTATGAAAAGAACAAAAAAGTTGAGTCTTCTTATTTTAGTTTTGGCAATGCTGGTATCGATTTTTACAGGCTGCAGTAACAAAAAGGATGAGAAAAAAGAACTGGTCGTTTGGACGTTCACAGACGAAATTGAAAAGATTGTAAACAACTACTATATGAAAGATCATCCGGATCTTCCTTATGATATTGTTGTTCGAGTTATTCCGAACGAGCAATATCAGACAAAGCTTGATCCTGTGTTCAGTACAGGCAAAGGTGCTCCTGATGTGTTTGCTCTTGAAGGCGCTTACGCAAAGAAATATTTAGACTCTGGTTACCTTGCAAGTCTAGCGGCGGATGGGCTGAATATTGAAGGAAAGCTTATTGAAGAACAATATCCTTATGTTCTGGACATGATGAGGGGCAAGGACGGTGTTCTTAGAGGAGCTACCTTCCAGGCTACTCCTGGAGCGTTCTATTACAGAAGGAGCTTGGCAGAACAATACTTGGGGACTTCGGACCCGGCACAGGTACAACAGTATGTAAAGAATTTCAGTACTTTTATTGCTACTGGCGAACAATTAAATAAACAATCCAACGGAAAAGTGAAAATTGTCTCCTCCTTCTCTGATCTATACAAAGTGTTCTATGCAGCCAGAACTAGCCCTTGGATCGTTGATAACAAGCTGATTATTGATTCGAAAATAGATGAATTAATGGAGACAACTAAGATATTGCAAGAGAAAAAATTAACGAACGAAACAGTCGAATGGTCTGAAGGATGGTTTGCAGACATGTCCGGTGATTCTGCTTTCGGTTATTTTCTTCCGACATGGGGTCTTAGCTATGTTTTGAAGCCAAATGCTAAAAAGGCTGATGGCTCTACAACATCTGAGAATGATTGGGCAGTAACCCAAGGACCTGCACCTTATTTTAGCGGTGGAACATGGCTTAGTGTGTATGATAAGTCCAATATGAAAGAAGAAGCAAAGGCGCTGGTAGAATATATCACTAGCAATGAAGATTTCTTGAAGAGTTGGGCAAAAGACACCGGTGATTTCCTGTCAAATAAGAAGGTGGTAGAACAAATCAAGGGTGATTTCAAAGAAGACTTTCTTGGCGGACAAAATCACTATGAGCTCTTCGCGAGTCATGCAGGTGATATTGATGCATCAATCGTTACCGGTGATGATGGAACGATAGGTGGGCTATTATCTGAACAGGTAATCGCTTACGCACTGGGAGAAAAACAGAAAGAGCAGGCGATTGAAGATTTCAAATTAGCGGTTAAAAACGCATTTCCACATTATCAAGTGGAGTAGCGTTAGGAGGTGAAAGTTCATGAAGTCGCGAAGTTCAAAGCTTAATTATGATCGATACGGCTATTTCTTCATCGCACCTTTCTTTATCGTGTTTCTTGTATTTGGATTGTATTCAATGGTTTACACGTTTAATTTGAGCTTTACAGATTTGAAGGGCTGGAACACAGATTACAATTATGTTGGTTTCAAAAACTTCGTGGATTTATTTCATAATCCATTGTTTATTAAGTCATTCTTTAACACCTTCATTATTTGGATTATGAATTTTGTACCTCAAATTACATTAGCCATTGTTTTGGCGGCGATATTTACGAATCCTCGACTGAGGCTTAGAGGGCAGGGCGTATTCAAAGTGCTTTTCTACCTGCCCAATATCATTACCGCTGCGTCAGTGTCTGTACTGTTCTACGTATTATTTAATCATCCTACTGGTCCAATCAATCAATTGCTTGTGAGCTTTGGCATACTGGAGGAGCCTTATAACTTCTTTAGAGATAAGCTGGGGTCTCGCTCCATTGTAGCCTTCATTCAATTTTGGATGTGGTATGGAAGCAATATGTTGATTCTGATTGCTGCGATGCTTGGCATTAGTCCCTCTCTTTATGAGTCGGCAATGGTAGACGGTGCGTCAAATACAAAAATCTTCTTCAAGATAACCTTGCCGTTAATCAAACCGATCTTATTGTACAACTTGATTACCTCGTTAATTGGAGGTACACAAATGTTTGATATACCGTTCCTATTGCTAGGAGGAGCTCCGGACTATAGCACAGAGACTATAGCTATGTTTATTTATAAACAAGCATTTACAGGCTCTAACAACTATTACATTGCTTCTGCTGCCTCTGTTGTTCTATTCCTTGTCGTAATTCTGTTAAGCGCAATTATCTTCAAGTTCTTTCACATGGAACCCGAGAGAAAAAGGAAGGGCGTCAAATGAACATTAACCTGACCACGCGAAGCCTGTTCATTTACCTGTTGTGTTTGGTGCTTTGCGCCGCAAGCATATTGCCATTCTGGATCATGATTGTCAACGCAACCCGATCAACGGAGCAAATTCAGCAATCTTTTTCTTTAATCCCTAGCCACTTCCTATTATCGAATTGGGATGTGCTGGTCGGTAAAGGCTTTAATGTGATTACTGGGTTTTTAAACAGTGCATTTATTGCTTTCTCTAGCGCATTATTAACGATTTATTTCTCCGCGATGACTGCATACGGATTTGTCACCTATCGTTTCAAAGGAAATCGTTTTTTGTTCGGGGTTGTTCTCGGGATCATCATGATTCCCGGGCAGCTGGGGATGATCGGTTTCTACCAGTTTATGCTCAGATTGAATTTGACGGATAGCTTTATTCCACTCATTGTACCTGCTATCTCTACAGCAACAGCTGTATTCTTTTTCAAGCAGTACTTGGATGCAACCTTACAACCGGAGATCATTCAAGCCGCAAGAATTGATGGTGCATCGGAATTGGCTATCTTCCATCGAATCAATCTTCCTTTAATGAAGCCGGCGCTTGCTACAATCGCTATATTTAGCGTGGTCGGTTCTTGGAATAACTATCTTATGCCATTGATCTTGATTAACACGCAAGAAAAATATACCTTGCCGATGATGGTTCAACTATTAAAAACAGACATCTATCGAACGGAACTAGGAAGCATGTATCTTGGAATTATGCTGACGGTATTGCCTTTGCTAATCGTATACTTCAGCTTGTCTAAATATATAATATCCGGTGTTGCTTTAGGTGGAGTGAAGGAGTAGACAACATGCTTAAAATAACTAACCCCATATTACGCGGCTTTAATCCAGACCCCTCTTTTTTGCTAGTTGAAGATACGTACTACATTGCAACCTCTACTTTTGAGTGGTTTCCTGGTGTACAGATTCATGCATCCACAGATTTAGTGAATTGGGAAGTCGTTGCAAGACCGTTAAATCGACTGGCTCATTTGGATATGAGGGGGAATCCGGCATCGGGAGGAATTTGGGCGCCATGCTTATCTTATGCCAATGGTAAATTTTATTTGATCTATACAGATGTAAAGGCATGGGGCAGCCATCCTTTTAAGGATACGCATAATTATCTTGTTACTTCTGAGAGTATAGAGGGGCCGTGGAGTGCCCCTGTTTATTTGAATAGCAGTGGATTTGACCCTTCCCTTTTCCACGATAAAGATGGTAAAAAGTGGCTTTTAAATATGGAATGGGACTATAGATATGTAGGCGGAGATCAATTTACGGGCATTTTGTTGCAAGAATACTGCGAAAGAGAGCAGAAACTAGTAGGACCTATTCATAAAATATTTAAAGGTTCTGAGCTGAGTCTGGTGGAAGGACCTCATATTTACAAAGTGGAGGATTATTATTATTTGTTTACTGCTGAGGGGGGAACCTCCTATGATCATGCAGAAACGGTGGCACGAAGCAAGTGTCTTACCGGGCCTTATGAGATGCACCCCAACACGCATCTGATTACATCTAAAGGTTATTCAGGAAAGATTCAAAAAGCAGGACATGGCAGTCTATGTCAAGGAAAAGACGGTAAATGGTATTTTGCTCATTTATGCGGCAGGCCAGTCAATGACAGTTTACGATGTGTATTGGGACGCGAAACAAGTCTTCAAGAGGTTGTGTGGAGAGAGGGCTGGCCATACCTTGCTAATGGGACTTTATTCCCCAGTGATGAAATAGAAATTCATACAGACGCGAAGCCGTCAATCCGGAATTCGGAAATACTCTACCAATTCCATGATCATGATTATTTGAAGGATTTTCAAACCTTAAGAATTCCGCTTGGTGCTGAAATTATGAATATTACGGAGAGACCGGGGTATTTGCGATTACATGGCAGGGAATCAGTTGTTTCCATGCATACCCAAAGTATGGTCTGCAGAAGACAGGACACATTCGTATTTCAGGCCGAGACCAAGCTTGAATTCCATCCGACAAGCTTTCAACACAAGGCTGGACTCATTTATCGATATAACGAAGATAATCTTTATTACCTGTATGTAACCTATGATGAACAGGCTTCTAGCAAGGTACTCCATGTACTGTCGATAGACAATGGGAGTTATCGTGCATTAACCCCGGAGCATTCCGTTCATCTCAATTCCGATATCTATCTCCGACTTGAAGTCAATTATGAATCCGGACAGTTCTATTATTCGAGCGATTCAACGAATTGGAATAAGGTAGGGGAGAAATTCGATACTACAATTCTTTCAGATGAGTATGCGAATCCAATGGGATTTACAGGGGCATTCGTCGGAATGTGCTGTCAGGACCTGAACAATCATACGATCTATGCTGACTTTGAGTACTTTAAGTACAGTGGTGATTAAGGAGGGGGAATGACATGATAAGACAATCAAGCTTACTGATTATACTTGCACTTATGCTCATAGTAACTGCATGTTCAAACCATTCTAAAAGTCTGACTAACTACAAGACCTCAGACGACTTGAAACGATTGGAACCAGTAGGCGAAAAGGTACTCCATGGTGCAGGTCAAGACATGGGAGCTTTTGCCGAGTACAACATGGCCATGGGGGATGATATTAAGCCGATCATTAGTATGTATTACATAGGACTAAAGGATAAATTAGACAACTTTTTCAAAGGTGTCCAGAGCGATTTATATGATTATGGCGATGATGTTATTCCGCAGATTGGTTTATATATGACGATGGATGGCCACCCTGAGAAGGCTTTTGATCATGAGGTCGCGGAAGGTAAGATTGACTATAACATAGAGATACTCGTAAATGAGCTAAAGGCGCTGAACAGGCCAGTATTTCTGCGAATTGGCTATGAGTTTAATGGCGAGTGGAATGGCTACAAACCGGAATCCTACAAGCAGGCGTTCATCCGAATTACGAAAGCCATCAGAGAAGCAGGGCTGGATCAGGTAGCGACGGTATGGACCTATTCGCCAGATGCGAATAACAAAGACTTTATGTCTTTTTATCCAGGAGATGAATATGTCGACTGGTGGGGAGTTGATATTTTTGAAATTCATAAAACGACTCAGCAGGATACCATCGACTATATGAACGAGGCTAAAAAACGGGGTTATCCGGTAATGATAGGCGAGGTTACCCCAAGATTTGTGGGAGTTACAGATGGTATGGAAAGCTGGGACAACTTCTTTAAGCCATTCTTCGAATGGGTAGATGCCCATAAGGAGATTAAAGCAATCTGTTATATCAATTGGCAATGGAGTAAGTACCCCAACTGGAGTAACTGGGGAGATGCTCGATTGCAAACAAATGAGATCGTCCTGAACAATTACATTAAGGAAATGCAAAAGGGCCAATATATCCATTCTAAAGGAAAACAGTAATCTAAAATCATTGACAGGAGTTTTACTCTGCTTACACCATTGGTACTGTACCACAAAAGCGTTTGGAGCCGGTGGGCGACAAGGTGCTGCATGGTCCAGGTCAAGATACGGAAGCATTTGCCGAGTATAACATGGCCATGGGGGATGATGTTAAGCCTATCATCAGTATGTATTACGTAGGACTGAAGGATAATCTGGAGCACTTCTTCGAGTGGCTCCAGATTGACTTAAATAAATATGGCGACGATGTTATTCCACAGATTGGATTATACATGACTATGAAAGGTCACCCGGAAGAGGCTTATGAACAAGAAGTTGCAGAGGGTGTGGCGGATTCTAACATCGCAGTTTTAGTGAATAAATTGAAAGCGCTTAACAAACCAGTATTTCTGCGAATTGGCTATGAATTTAATGGCGACCTATTCACCAGATGCGATTAACAAGGAATTCATGTCCTTTTATCCAGGACATGAATATGTCGATTGGTGAGGTTACCCCAAGATTTGTTGGAGTCAGGAGAATGAATGAAGGAGTTTTATTCTATGAAAAAATTACTATCTTTGATTGTGATATCGTTATTGTCTTTGGGCCTGAGTATGAATAGTTTTGCTGCTGCTGAAAGCGTGAATGGATTTATTCCGCATGACAAGGGAGGATTCTTGAACGGAACTTATATTGAACAGCGTGTAGAACAAGCAGGGGATACCGCGGTCAAGGTCACTGGCAAAGGAGGCCTGAGCTGGCCGGATACCGGTAATATGCCGGAGCCTTCTGCAGTTGGGGTTAAGAGTGTTCAGAAATATGATCTGAATGACTTAAAATGGAAGTTCGCTATTGATTCACCTATGGAATATGCAAGTGATCGCTGGATTGTTGTCTCTTTTGCTGATCAACCTAGATTGTTCAACAACTGGGATGGTCAAGATCCAGTGAAAGCAGGCTTCATTCTCTTCTTCTACAATCAGGAAAGCCACACTCTCCAGATTATGCCGCATACGCATGCTGCGCCAGGAGACTGGACTTTCATTGGCAATGCTGAGATTTCATATGACATTGGAGACGAGTTAAAGTTTGAATTTACAAAAGCCGACACGGGGTATGAGCTCAGTCTGAATGGTCAAAAGCTTGTGTTCAATCATGATGAACAAGAGATTACTACGATCAACTGGAACACGTTTTTAACGAACGATGCAGCTTATATTGTAACTGGAGCGAATATCGGAAATCCTGACAGCACTCTCTATAAAGATGAGTTTTCTTACACAATTGGATCGCAGGCAGTTGCTGTAGTTGAGCAGCCAGAAGCAAGTACTGCCAGTAATACAGAAGATGCTGGATTGGAAGACCCAACAAAGCCTTTAAATATGGAGGACGATAGCAGCAGTGGTTCTAGCAGCTGGCTGATCTACGCTGGAGCTGCAATCGTTTTGTTGTTAGTCGCAGCAGCTTTTATAGTAAGGAAAAAGAGAACTTAGGATGTTAATGGAGCGGGTTTGGGGCGCGTGCGATGGATAGAACATGCTCCAAGTGCTAGCCATGGATTTAGAATATTATAAAAGGAGGTTGGCCATGAATTCAATGTGGATTTGGATGAAATCCAAGCTAGGTCTCTCTATTATGATTTCAATGGCTGTCATTATTGCAAGTATTTCAGTTGTAATGATCATGTCTCGAGATAATGGCAGCAGCATTCAACCCACTATTTCTAAAACCAATATGGATAATAAACAGAACCCGCAACCTGTGCCTGTATCATCAACGGCGCTTCCACTCGAAGAGGATGTTCCCTTAACAGAACAACATGTTGGTGAGTGGATAAATGAGGCAGTGTGGACAGGGTATCATTTATCTCCAACTGAAGAGGGAGAAGTTTCTATTAAGTTTGATCATACAGCAGATTATGCAAGCGTACGGCGTAAACTGAATATTGGAAATGCTAATCAGTTAATGCTTCAGTTTGTGAATCTGAATCAGAGCATTACACATATGGAATTATATCTTAGAGGCGATAAGAAGCAGTTTATAGAAGATTCTAACGGCGGGTACTGGCTTTATCATGAAGCATTTGTAGGCAGCTATAAAGCAGGGGCCAGTCAGAAGGGGACAATCCAACTCACTTATGATATTTCGGCAGCGCTGTCAGAATTGCAGGACAACCTGACAGATGGAGTTCAACTCGTCATGATGATAGAATCGCATCCGAATTCAAAGGCTAGTTATGACAGAAAAGGCTCAATGACCGTACAATCCGTAACCTTAACAACAAAAGCAAACGAAGTGAGAAGGACAGCATTTCATGAGAATACCATTATGCCATGGAGTACAGATGGTGGATACAAATTGTCTGTCCAGAATGGACGAACGCTAATTTCTTATGACAATCCTACGGATTACGCTAACGTCAGTGCTGAAATAAAAAATCATAGTAAAGCTTACCCATTCCTGAAGCTTGTTCTGGATCGAGGAGACAGAAGCACAGAGAACATTACAGTTAAGTTTTTAGGGACTAATGGACAAGAGGGCTACGATTTTATTGATCTTACGAAACACAACACCGATACTGTCGTTTACGAGGTAGATACGAGAATTGTTAATGCGATGATCGATAAGCTTGAGAGAGTTGAATTATTTATTGATAGTAATCCGCTTAATGAGCCAAGCAATCGGAAAGGGAAAATAACAATCGCTTCTACTTCCCTTATGAAGGCTGCAACACAGCAAGTTGCCGAAGCATCAGTACCACCGCCTACAGGGAAAGGTGTTACAATTGATGCTTGGAACACGGCTGGTGGATATACGATACAGCGGGAAGACGGCTTGACACATGTTAGCTATAAAAATAATAGGCTCAGTGATTACTCCAATATTTATACGACTGTAAATAACCACGCGAAGGAGTATGGCAACCTGACCATTACGCTTGATCGCCTAGATCACAGTGCTGAGAATGTATTGGTTAAATTGTTGGGTGCGAATGGTGAAGAGGGATATGGAGTAATCGATCTTATGGACTACAAAGAGTCAGTTGTGAAATATGAGATGGATATATACGCGACAAATCCGAGAATCGACAAGGTTGTAAAAATGGAATTGTTCATTGATTCCAGTCCGCTTCTTCCAACAAAGGATCGCACAGGCGAACTGAAGATTATCTCCGTATCTTTTAGTAAGGCAAGCTCGCAACCACCTAAGAAACCGCAGCCTTCAGATGAAGAAATGGAGAGCAACGAGGAATTGATCGGAACTTGGAAGACAGACGGAAGTTATACATTAAATCCAAGGAAAGATGGAGCAATCGAAATTTCTTATAAAAATATTGGACGGAATACCTATGAGAATATTTACAGTACGATTAGCGGGCATTCTGCGGAGAAAAAATATCTCAAGTTTACGATGAAAAACTTGGACAGTACCTCCAAGCATGTATTAATTAAGACGATTGGCAAGAACGGCAAAGAAGGCTATGGATTAATGGTCTTAAAGCCGAATGCAACAACAGATTATGAAATGGATGTTTATAGTGCTAACCCTGATATTGATGTTATTTCTAAAATTGAGCTGTTCATTGATTCCTCGAGTGAGGCAGGGGCAGAATTAAATGATGGAAAGCTTGAGATTCAAGATGTGAGCTTTACCGAGATTTCGAAAAATGACAATGAAGAAGAAGTCAAAGAACTGACAATCGGCGAATGGAAAACAGAAGGAGGATACAAGCTAAACGCAGGGAAAGACGGCTTAATCGAAATTTCTTATGAAAGCATTGGTCGCAATACTTATGAGAATGTCTATAGTACGATTAGTGGTCATTCAAAGGAGAAAAAATATCTCAGGTTTACGATGAAGAACTTGGACAGTACCTCCAAGTATGTATTAATTAAGACAGTTGGCAAGAATGGAAAAGAAGGTTATGGATTAATGGTCTTAAAGCCGAATGCAACAACAGATTATGAAATGGATATATATGGTTCAAATTCCGGCATTGATGTTATTTCTAAAATCGAGTTGTTCATTGATTCTTCTGGAGAGGCTGGCGCAGACGTTAACAATGGTAAGTTAGAATTGCTTGCTGTGGCCTTTGCCAATAATACGTCCCTGCACGAGGAGCCATCACCAAAAATTGATTCAGAACAGTACCATCCTGGTCCAGTTACGCCGAATCTCCCAGCAATAGACTTAAAAGGTTGGGGTACTGATGGGAAATTTGCTCTGGAAGCAAATCCGTCAGGACATATTACAGTAACTTATTCGAACGTTGCAAAGAACTCTTATGCCAATATCTTTAGATCCATCGACAATCATACAGCTGCCAAAAAATATTTACAGTTCTCCATTCGAAATAAAGAGCATAGCTCCAAACATATTCTGGTCAAGTTAATTGGAGCAAATAATCAAGAGGGTTATGACGTAATAACCTTAGAACCAGATGCTTTGACTGAACATGAGATTGATGTATATGCAACTAATTCCAATATTGATATTCTAAAAAGAATTGAATTATTTATCGATTCTTCGGGAGATGCAAAGGCCGATACGAATGCGGGATCATTAGTTATCGAGTCCTATGAGCTTGCGGAGGTTTCGAACACTCTCCCGCCTGTCGTTCAACCAGGATTGAATCTGGGAGACTGGGCAACGCTCGGAGGCTACACTATATCTAATGGTGAGAACGGCTCCGCTAGAGTATCATATGGTAATATTGAAAAGAACACTTATGCCAATATCTATAGCACAATTACAGGACATTCAGAGAAAGAAAAATATTTACAGCTTTCAATTCATAATCCAGACAGCAGTTCCAAGCATATTCTGATTAAGCTACTTGGGGCAAACGGGCAGGAGGGCTATGGAGTTATGCTTCTGGCACCGAATTCAATTACAGAATATGAATTGAATGTGTATGAAGCCAATCTTGGTATAGACAGGTTAAAGAGAATTGAACTATTTATTGATTCTTCAGGAAATGCAATGTCTAATACCAATAGTGGTTCATTAGAAATTGTTTCCTATGCAATCTCAGAGGTCTCTAGCACACCGCCTCAAGTCCTTCCATTGGAAATTCCAATTGGAAACTGGACAACAGATGGAGGTTATGATATCTCAGATGCTGGCGATGGGCTTGTCAGTATATCTTATAGTAATGTAGAAAAGGGATCATATGCGAATATTCAAAGTACAGTCATAGGGCATACAGCGGAAATGAAAAATTTGCAGCTTTCCATCCGTAATCTAGATAACAGCTCTAAGCAAGTATTAATTAAACTGATTGGGGCGAATGGCGAAGAAGGCTATGGCTCCATGTTGCTACTCCCCAATGTAGTAACAAACTTTAATGAGGATATTTATTCTATACAATCGAAATTAGATTCTGTGATCAGAATTGAATTATTCATTGATTCTTCTGAAAATGCTCTATCTGCAACGAATAACGGCTCATTAGAAATTGTCCTAGCGCAGATATCGAATTAATTGAAGGCTTTTACTGAACACATGCAGCAAAGCATGTACAGTAAAAGCCTTTTTTCGGAGTCTTCTGGACTTATCTTATGCTATCTTCCGAATAGCATAGTCTATTCAAAACGTATAGTGGTCTAACATATCTTTTGACCGGTCAACATTCTCACTTGCCGCTCGTTCGGGTATGAGCATAACCCCCGTAAGTGAAGCCGGAAGGAATGAACAGCAGGATTAGTTACAATCTGTTGGGAACCGCAAGGTAAAGACCGCTTCGCTGCCTGGATAATTGCCCGCCGCTTCGTTCGATAATAGCCTTGGAGATAGCCAGACCTAACCCTCTCTCTCCCCCTATTTTTTTAAAATTATTGGAAGATAAAATTGAACCGACCGACAGAGAGGAGGCTCTGCAAGCCTATTTGGAGCATGTAGCTCGTTTCAGGGGGGATGTGAAGCCGGTCAATAAACAGCAATCCGTCAAGTAGACAGTACAAATAATAAAAAATACTAAGTTGCCTTACTCCTGAATTCCATCAGGTTAAGGTTCGTTTGCTTTTGCTTGTAATCGCTCGTTATGAATACTTGCAAACTGCTCGCGAAGAGTTTCGATTTTATCGACGAAGAGAGCCATAGTCGGCGCGGCTTACTGCCACGCCCTGTTTGGCTTGGTCCTGCGAAGTGCGCGGCAGGCTAATGCCCACTTCCGCAAATACCATTTGCGTAAACTGGGAGCAGTCGATTTCAAGCGGCGGGGGATTGCGTCTAAACTGCAAGCCAACATAACGGTTGGCGAATTGAAGCAATGTAATGGCTCGCTTAGGCACCCCTAAGCGACGAGATTTCTTGCGCATAAATCTTCAATTCCCCCTCTCACATACTATTTCTATGTTCAAAATAAAAGAGGATGAAAATTTTATAGAAAAATCCATCATCGCCTACGCAACGGATTTCAAGAATTGAAATCCGTTGCGTAGGCGATAGGTAGGAAAGGAGATGATTTCGTTGAAAGAGAAATGAAGGCGTCAAGCCGTGCCGAAAGTGCATGTATCGGCGACGTAGAAAATAACCGTAAATGTGCCAGACGCTCCAGTGTCTGACGCAATACCCAACGTGATGAATTTTTACGTGGATACGCTGTTTACGACTGCCCAGGTTAGCAGAATTCGTACAATGATTGTGACTGTGTTAGCGAATTGGGACGCTCACTTCACAGAACTAAACGATGGAGCTGTTGGTGAGTGGGTACCAATATATTAAAACCTACAATAAGAAAATTTCGATACCCGTAGATTACAAAAAATAAACCATGCTCTTGTTAGATCAGCCCATCACCTTAAGTCACGCACCACAGCACAATAAGACTCTCGGAACACGTTAGTTCAAAGACAATAGCGGTAGTCTATGACTTTATTTTTCAAGTCTTGGTCTGCCGCTTTTTGATTTTTTTGTCCTGTCTAAAACTTAAATTTAGAACCCACTTCAATGGTGTTGCATGAGAACACAAGTCATCACTAATCCTGCAAAGATGCAAAGGTGTGATGATACTGGAATATTCCAAAAATTATCAGGTACAAAAACCAAAGCTTGGAGTTTTGGGAATGGCGGTAATATGATGTTTAACGGTTCTGTAGTTTGCCATTTATGATAGTTTTGGCAAGCCTACAATTAGCAGCATTATTTTCTCTGATGATAAAAAGGAAGTACAAATTTATGTACAAACGGATAATAGCATATTGAGCCAAGAACGAGTCGCAGTTATCTTACCTACTGTCCAAGCTGTTCAAGTTTTTGATTCTGAAATGAAATCTAGTTTTTAAATCTACCCCGATGCATTCCGAGATTAAGCTAAAGAGAGCTTAAATAACCCGTCGTTCAACTAAAGGGCAATTAACCGGCACAAAAAAATGTGCCGGCTCCGTCAAAACAATTCAGCTAACCAATTTCAATCCAACTGCAGATCCAAGAACTAATGTGATAAATAATATTCTCAATATATTTTTAGGTTCTCCATAAAATATCATACCAAGAATAGCACCGCCAGATGCACCTATTCCTGTCCAAACTGCGTATGCTGTCCCCATCGGCAATGTTTTCATTGCCATCGACAAGAACAGAAAACTTAACCCAAAACCTGCAAACAGTAAGAGAAAGGATGTTGCATTACGGTCTTTGTTTAGCTTATTTATCATTAGAACTCCAAACATTTCGAACAAACCAGCTAGTATAAGGTATGTCCAGGCCATGTTATGCTGCCTCCTTCTCTTTCTCTTTGCTTAACATTTTCAGCCCAATAACGCCGATGAGCAGAACTCCAATAAGGATTACTTTGGACACTTGAACCGGATTTCCAAAAAGAATTATTTCCGCTAGAACTGTCCCGGCTGTGCCCAATCCTACGAATACAGCATAAACAGTACCTACAGGAAGCGAGCGGGACGCTAGTATCATCAATGTGAAACTAACAATTATTGCAATAACAGTAGCGCCCCACTCCAAAATCCCATGTGCGTGTTTTAATCCAATTACCCAACCAACTTCAAACATTGCTGCTACAGCTACTGACAGCCATGTTTTGTTCATTTCTTTTCACACTCCTTTTAGAATTACGCCGCACTTAGTTTTTCCAAATACGGCAAAATAAAAAGCCTGGGAAACAAACTGTCGTTAGACAGTTTATCTCCCAGGCTTTTATCCCTCCGTGACACAACTTTTCAGTTGTGAGTTACCTCTCGGACCAGCCGACTTTTCAATCGCGGAACCCTAGGCAACATGAATATTTTATTTAAAGTCAATTATACACAGGCTATGTTTAAAATCAAGTCGGAATTTCTATTCTTAATTAACACGATATTACGTTAACGGGAACGTTAGTTGAATGAAACAGTGGCAGTCCTCTAGAGATCCAGTAGTATTCCTCACGGAATTTCTTCACCTTATCCTTAAAAACAGGATGGGTATAATGCATACCTTGATCTTGCGAGTAATCGTCTCGATGAGTTTAAAAGTCTATGAAGGAGTTAGTGTTTGTGCTTCGCCTGCCTTTCGGGAGCTTCAACCGGCGGCCAGCTGCCCAAACATCAAAACCAGCGTATAGACATAGGGAGTGTGAATAGGGGCATTTCCATGAATGAGCCGAAAACCAGTACAATTCCCAAGTCTTATCGTTGAAGCCGGAAACGAAAGCAAAAGTAGAAGCGCTGTTTGCTGATAGCGGACTGTCAACTGAAGGTGAATTTTAGAATCCATGGCACAACTCTAGTTCTGCCTAGTGGATATGGCGGAGGTAAGTTTACAGTTTCGTGGGCTTCCCGGTAGATGACACAACGCAGAGCCTTCTCCCAGTTGGTAAGGAGAATCGGATGTCGGCAGCAGCCCAGCGTTCGTTCTCTGTCGCGAACGAGATACGCTCTTCTTTCTCTTAGAGCGTTACCCAGATATAGGGCCGAAGGAAGCCACCGGCTAAGCCGGTGGTTATGACTATGGGCTATGTCCGTCCCGCCCGGAAGAAAAGAAGTAATCAATGGCGCTTATGCATATCCAGGATCCCTTTGGTAATACTGGAAATAATCATGATTCCAAACGAGGAGCTTACTTATGCAAATAAACGCTTCGCTCCAGGACGAGTATTTGCACTTTGACGGTGAGAATTTGCAGGCTTTTGTCGACCAGATCGTTGCTTTCTTGCATGAGCCTCCCGATTTGATTGTACATTCGCTGACCATCTCGCCGGATATTGAAACCTTTTGCGTATTTATTGAAACCTTGGCGGATCGCAATAAAATCGAGCGCGAACTGCTGCACTTTTTATCCGAAAAAACGCTCTTGAGCGACCTGGAATCGTCCGAGGACGTCATGTACGCCCTGCAAAGCCGGATTCCGTTCAGCTTCATTAAAAGCTCCTCCGATTTTGTGGATTGTATCGACAGCTTGCTCAAGGGCCATTGCCTGCTGCTGGTATCGGCGGCAGAAGAGGTGTTGATCATTAACGCCTCCCAAACGAGCCAACGCAATGTCACGGAGCCGTTGACGGAATCGACGGTGCGCGGACCCCAGGAGGGCTTCACCGAAGATGTCGCCACCAATTTGTCGCTGCTGCGGAAACGGGTGAAAAACGTAAATCTGCGCATCGAGCAAATCGTTGCTGGAACCGAGACGACGACCACGATCGCGTTGGTTTATTTGGGCCATCTCGCGCCCGAGAGCGTCGTGGATGAGTTCCGCCGGCGCCTCCTCGCCATCGAGATCGACAGTGTGCTGGACAGCGCTTACGTCTTGGAGTGGATTCAAGATCGGACCTACTCTCCTTTTACGACTTTGCTGGACTCGGAACGTCCGGATATTGTTGCAGCGCACTTGCTGGAAGGGCGCGTGAGCGTCATCGTTGACGGAAGCCCGATCGTGCTGATCGGACCAGTCACGTTCTTTCAGTTTTTTACCGCTCCTGATGATTACTATCAGAGAGCCGATATCGCTACGCTCTTGCGCTGGTTGCGCTTCCTCGCTTTCATACTGTCGGTGTTCACGCCGTCTCTGTACATCTCCATCATCTCTTATCATCATGAGTTGCTGCCGCACTCACTGCTGATTAGCATCGCCGCTCAACGGGAGGGCGTTCCTTTCCCCGCTTTCATGGAAGCTATCCTCATGATGGTGACGTTCGAGCTGCTGCGTGAAGCCGGTCTTCGCATGCCCCGAATCGCCGGGCAAGCGATTTCCATTGTCGGCGCCTTGGTGCTGGGTCAGGCGGCGGTCACTGCAGGGCTGGTGTCGACGGCGATGGTGATCGTCGTATCGGTAACGGCGATTTCCAATTTCGTCGTGCCCTCATACAGTTTTGGCATCACACAACGGATGTTGCAATTTTTTTATATGATTTTGGCCGGCGCGATGGGGCTGTACGGCATCTTGTGCGGCGTGCTGTTCACCGTCGTTCATATGGCTTCCATCAAATCGTTCAGCGTTCCCTATCTCGCACCAATGGCTCCGGTCTCTTTGAAGGACTGGAAAGATTTTCTGGTTCGCGTGCCGCGACCCTGGATGAGAAGCTACCCGCAAATGAACCGGGTCAAGAGAAAAAGAAGGGGAGGAGTATGAAAGCGTTCATTTGGAAACTGGCTGTCGTTGGCGTGTGTACGGGCATCCTTACCGGATGCTGGGATAAAATCGAGATTAATCAATTGGCAATCGCCAGTCTCGTCGGAACCGATATCGTGCCGGAGAAACACGAGCAGGTCGTATACTACCAGATTGTGAATCCAGGCGCTTTGGCTTCCCAGACGAGCGGGAACATGAAAGCCCCCATATATACGTATAAAGTGATGGGGCCGAGTAAAGGGGATCTGGGACTGAGATCATCCGATCTTTTACCGCGCAGGCTGTTCACGGATCATTATCAGTCGCACATTATTACCGAACGGTACGCCAGAGAAGGGCTGCGCCCATTTCTCAACTACTATGAAAAGCAGTATGACAGAAGGTCGAGCATCTACCTATTCATCACGGATTCTCCGCTGGCCGACGTCATGATGACGTATACGCCACTGGAGAGATTACCGGGCCGCGTCGTCCGTTCATTCGTCCAGAACGTGTCTAAAACGACCGGATGGGTCGGTCGAAAATCCCGAGTCAAAGATCTGGTCGAGAACATGGAAACGTCGATGGCGACCGTACTGCCGCTCATAAGCCTGACCGGATCGAAACCGTCCACAAAAACCGACCGCTTCGAACATATCAACGCCAACCAAGGCAACCTGACGCTTAGTGGCGGCGCTGTCTTCAAGCATGACCGCATGGTCGGCAAGTTGGGGCTGAAGCAAGCCGGCTATTACCATCTTCTAAAAGGCGATATCGATAATTTCACCGAGTCATTCAGCATAGGAGGACACTCGATAACCTTGTGGGTGACCAAAATAAACGTTCGCAAATCTTTGTCCCTCGTTGCCGGGACGCCGGTTTGGAAGGTGGATTTGGAGATGACCGTAGCCCTGATGAACAACGAGCAAAAGACAGATTTGAACATGGACAATTTAGCAGAAATCAAAAACAAGTTTAAAGAGAAAATCATCGAAAATTCAACGGCGCTCTTCGAGGAATCAGTTGAAAAAAAATGGGATTTGTTCGGTCTGGAGGATAAAATCAAGTACAAGCGAGGTAAGGAATGGAGGGCGCTGCAGCAGCAAGAAGCCTGGACGCGAACCAGACTGGACGTGTCGGTCAAGAGCCTGATCAGCGACATCGGCGAGATCATCAATCCGTATAAAGGAAAGGAGTAATGTATGGAATCCAACCAATTGACGGTATGGCAATTTTTTGTGCTGACCATCTCCTTCATACTCGGAACGTCGTTCTTCTTCATTCCGGGAGGATTAATCGCCGTAGCCAAACAGGATGCGTGGATCGTCCCGCTGTGGGCCGGAGCCGCGGGCATCCTGAATGCCTTTGTCTGGTTTCGCCTATCCGATCAATATCCCGGCCTGACGCTCATTCAAATTTGCACAGAGGCGGCAGGCAAAGCCCTCGGCGGTGTGCTGGCACTCATGTACGTGGCGTACTTCACCCAGCTTTCCGCCTTCATCACCAGGAATCTGGGAGATTTCATGAAGCAGTCCCTGATGCGGCTTACGCCGCTAAGTGTGTTCCATGTCATATTTTTATTCATTATCGTGTATGCGGTTACCAAGGGATTCGAAACGATCGCCCGTTCCTCGGAAGTACTGTTCCCTATCGTCACAGCGACCTTCATCTTTGTTTTCGGCTTCGCGCTGGTCGAATGGGACTGGGGCCGGTTTCAAGGCATGTTTCGGATGGATGTATGGAAAACCGTCAAAGAAACTCGTTCCATCTTTGGATTCCCCTTCATGGAAGCTCTATGCTTCCTCATGCTGTTCCCATACGTCCAGAAACGTAAAAAAAGCATCTTTATTTCGGCGCTTATCATCGCCACGCTGATGCTGAGTGTTATTACGTTTTTCGCGATTGGCGTTCTTGGTGTTTACCGTGCCTCTCACGACGCGTATCCGATGTTTGTCATCGTGCAGGAACTGCATATCGGGCTGTTCTTAGAGCATCTGGAATCCGCGGTCGCGCTGATTTTGCTAGTTGCCATCTTTATCAAGCTTTCGATCTCCTACTACTGTTCGGTAGCCGGGCTGTGCCAGTTGTTTCAGATTACTGATAGAATGTGGCTGGCGTTGGCGTTCGTGCCCATTGTTGCCGGGTTCGCGCTGGGCTATGAGAATATGGTGGAAAATATCGAATTTAGCCAAAAGTACGATTTCGAATACACCGTATTTTTCTCCCTTATTCTGCCTTTGTTCCTGCTTCTCTTGACCTGGTTCAAAAAACGAAAAGGTCACCGCCAGGAGAATGGTTCCTCATGATCAGATTCATTCTTTTTTTCACCCCCGCCGTCATCGCGAGCCTCTTTTTCATGAAGAGAGCCGGTAAACCGACGCGCGAAATCGTCATTTTCCTCTGTCTCGCGCTGATTGGCTTCGCCGATTGGATCAGCATTTTGCTGAACCATAGGTTCATACCGACCAAGCTGATCGGCTTGATTGTCGATTTTGTTTTGTTTTGGAGGTAAGAAGGGGCTGTCTCGTGCTGCAATTCCACATGTTATGCGAACCCAATCTCGTTTTCGGGCTTCATGCACTTAATGATGAGCCCCTTTATCGAAACCCTCTTTGGCCACTTTGACTTTATTTTGCATCGTCAACCATTGGAACTCATGGTTCGACGGTCTCATTCTCATGAACCGCACAGAAAACTATCCGCTGCAAAGTTATTTGCAAACCGTTATTATTAATCCCGAAAACATTATTAACATGGCGCGCGGCGATTATGCCGACCTGCTCAACCTTGTCAACGCGAGAACGTCCCGGGCGGCCCAGCTCTTCGTCAGGACGCTGCCGATTCTCCTCGTTTATCCTTTCCTGCAAAAGTATTTCACGACGGGTCTCGTGCTCGGCAGCGTCAAAGGCTGAACGATGCAACGCAAATCGCGCCGAAAACTCTTCTTTGGAAGAGTTTTTATATATGAGCATTAACGCTATTATTAGCTCTGATAAATGGAACTTGATGAGTATTTTCATACTTTGAAAGCGGTTAAAAATCGGCCTTGTACATGCTGCTTGATTCGCTTAGAATTACTCCTAGATTGTAGGAGCAGGCTCTCCGCATGTTTGAGGGGAGCCTGTTTTTCAGAACGGGAGATACTATAAGGTTGGTGAACATCGATGAGCAATTTGCAACATAGTCGAATGCGCGAAGGGATGGCTAGATTGGCGGCCAAACTGCGGGACGAGGCAGAGCGCGAGCTCGTGGTCGCGTTCCTGGGCGGCTCGATAACGGAAGGGTTCGGGGCATCCGACCCGGACGAGACGAGTTGGCGGGCGCTGACCGAAAAATATTTCACCGAGCGCTACCCAAGCTTGCGGTGGCGCTTCATCAATGCGGGTGTCGGCGGCACGGACTCGTCGCTTGGCGCCCATCGGATCGGCAGACACGTATTCGAAGACGGCGGCATCGATCTGCTGTTCGTAGAGTTCGCTGTCAATGACGGGCAGAAACGTGCGCCAACGCCAGAAGGATGGGCGGAGACGATCCGCGGGATGGAAGGCATCGTCCGGCGATGCCGGAAGGTCGCTCCCGATGCCGACATCGTGTTCTTGTATTCTGCGGACGAGCAGTCGTTAGCTGCGGCGGAGCCGGAGCCGTTTTTCATTGCCGTTCACGAGAAGGTCGCCGAACATTACGGGCTGCCGTCCATCTCATTCTTGGCAGGAGTTCGGGAACGTATACGAGGCGGAGATTCTTGGCGAGCATTCGCTCCGGACGGCGTCCATCCGAACGATGAGGGACATGTGATCTATGCAGGGATGCTGCGAGAGTTTCTCGAGCTCGCGTTGTCTTCCTCGGAGGGATCGATAAATGAGCCAACGCGTGACGAGACAAGTACGCTTCCGGAGCCGCTACGCTCCGACAACTACGAGCGGGCCGGTTTGATCGGCGCCTTCGGGGTTCGTCGAGCTTCGGGTATGAGCTGGCTCAGCAGGCCGAACAATACCGTCAATTGGCGATACCCTGCTGGACATTTGTACGGGGAAGGTGACACCGTATCGTTCACATTCGACGTTTACGGCCGCAGTGCCGGACTGTTGCTGCTTTGCGGACCTGACACCGGCGCGTTCGCATATTCGATTAATGGCGGCGAGTTCCTGCAATACGATCCTTACGACGAATGGTGCCCTTTATTCTACCGCCCGGTAAAGGTGCCCTTAGTATCGCTGCCCGCTGCCGGGCAGATCGAAATTTCCGTACACGGCGTCTCAAGCTCGAACGGATCGGATAGGGGAGCGGCTCTTCGCGTGCTCGGCTTGCTTTACTCTACTTAACTTTATAATGCGATAAAAGGGACTCTGAATTCCGAGTGAGTCTTTTTTTTATGTGGCGTGTCCAGAAAAGCACACATCTTCTAACCGGTGAAAGTTCGGTCGTGGGAGGGGTTAAGCCCTCGCGATATAAATATTGCTTTCGTGCATTGTCGATTTGAAATTGCTGATGATCTTATCGCGGGATGGCGAAGTACTCTCAATGTTGGACAGCTTTAGGCGCCGTTACCCGGCGATGAATGCGAAGAAAGACGATAAAAACTTTAAGTGAAATATGTTACAAGATATTGAAATGATCTATCTGACTGATGTATAGTGACAATATCTGTCTGTAGATAGCTGAGCACTAAATTGAATAACGAGTACAGTAAAAGTGCTCAATTACTCAAACAGGGTAGATGAAACTCTGTTTTTTTATAGATTATGTCATCGCACATCATAGGCAACATCATACATAGTGGAAGCGATGATTAGTCATTCGTAACTGGGCACTTGAATAGTTTGAAGCAATTAGTGCAACCGACTCTATTATCTTATAGAGTCGGTTTTATTTTTTTCCTTTATATAATCGGACTTCCAAATCCTTAACAACAATGATATAGAGGTGGATATAAATGAAAAGTGAAGAAACTGAGGAAAATTTACAAGATGTACTGAAAGAACTGGCTGATATTAGACATGCATTAGAGCAGTCCTCTATTGTAGCTATAACGGATTCACGAGGGATAATTCTCTATGTCAATGACCAGTTCTGTAGAATCTCTCAATATGAGCGTGAAGAATTACTTGGTCAAGATCACCGCATACTCAACTCCCGGCATCACCCTCGTGATTTTTTCAAAGACATGTGGGCTACTATTGGATCTGGGGCTATTTGGCGGGGGGAAATACGGAATAGAACCAAAAACGGAACATACTACTGGGTAGAAACAACAATTGTTCCATTTCTAAATGAACAAAGAAAACCCTATCAGTATGTCTCGATTCGAAATGATATTAGCTTACGAAAACAAATGGAGGAAGAACTTAAGGAGAGCGAAGCAAAGTATCGCTTAATCACCGAAAATTCATCCGATCTAATCTCAATCATTGATACAATTGGGAATTTTGTATACGTATCTCCTTCCCACAAAAGTTTATTAGGGTATGATTTGTCTGATCTTGTATCCAGTGATGCTCTGCGTTGGATTCATGAAGAAGATCATGAAGCTTTTTCCCGTGCTATTCAAATTCAGATTGTCACAAAAAGCCCGTCCCCTCTGCTTGAGTTTCGGGTTCGCGCTAAAGGTGGCGAATATTATATTATGGAAACAAATATAAACCCGATACTCACTCCATCAGGTGATATCAGTAACTTATCTCTGGTTATGAGAGATATCACAGAACGGAAGAGATCGGAAGAAACGATTTACCACTTGGCATACCACGATACCTTGACTGATTTACCCAATCGAAGATTTCTTATGGATCGTTTACGAAAAGAAATCCATCATGCACAGCGTTTGCACTTGCAACTGGCTATCATATTCCTTGATCTGGATAGGTTTAAAAATATCAATGATTCGCTTGGTCACGAGGCTGGAGATCGTATACTAATAGAGGTTGCAAGAAGAATCAGTCATTGTATTGGTTCGAATGATATGGTCGCTCGATTAGGAGGAGACGAGTTTGTTGTATTATTAACCAACATCACTAATTCATTGGAGGTAGAAGCCATATCTCAAAAAATCCGAACAAGCCTTCAAGAACCAATTGATCTTGGTGGACTAATCCATAGTATTCCTTGCAGTATGGGGATCGCTCTCTATCCATCGGATGGAAGAAACCCTGATGAACTTTTGAGACGGGCGGATATGGCTCTGTATGCGGTTAAGGAACGAGGACGAGACGGAGTTTTATTTTTTCATTCTGATATTGAGGAGCGTTCATTGGAGAGGATATTGTTAGAAAATGAACTGAAAAGAGCCATCCAGCATGAGCAGTTCGATATCGATTATCAACCTAAACTTAATCTTGCAACAGGACAATTGATTGGTATGGAGGCACTCGTTCGCTGGAATCATCCGGAATTGGGAAGAATACCGCCTAACAAGTTTATACCTATAGCTGAAGATACAGGAATGATTCTGCCCTTGGGAGAATGGGTTCTTCGCCATGGATGCAAACAAAACAAAAAGTGGCAAGATCAAGGTTATCCACCTATGATCGTAGCCGTTAATTTATCCGCCCGACAATTGTATCAACCTAACCTGATAGACGATGTTAAGCAAGTATTAGCTGATACCGGACTCGCACCGCGATGGTTGGAGATTGAGGTTACAGAAAGTGCTTTTACGGACGTCGACTTCGCAACGACTATTTTGCAGGATCTTAGAGATTTAGGTATTCAAGTTTCAATTGACGATTTTGGAACAGGATATAGTTCATTCAGTTATATCAAGCACCTTCCCGTAGATACATTGAAAATTGATGCTTCATTCGTTAGAGATATTCATCGAAATAAAGAAAGCCACGCCATTGTCAAAGCAATATTGACGATTGCCCAAACGCTCAATCTAAATGTGATTGCAGAAGGCGTGGAATGCAAGGAGCAGTTAGCGGTCTTGAGTGAAGAGGGATGTAATCAGGGACAAGGATTCCTGTTTAGTCATCCATTGTCTATCCATGAAGTTGAAAAATACTTGGAAGGTATTCCGTTAACAGATATAACAAAAACTTAAGCGAGGGGAGACGCTGCGGATCCGATCGCCATTAATGCTCGATTCCTTTTATTTTGATGAATATTTGCTGTGGGAATCCGACTTTAAAGCGAACACTATCGTTTCTCCAGAATCCCTCTGCCCCTTCTGGAATCAGTAACAAAGAGGTGGAACCGCTAGAACAGTCCCGATGATGCTTTATTAGGTCATCGGGATATTTGTGTTAATAAGGGATTATAGTGAATGCTTGGGGACTTAAATACCGCATTGATTAATCGAAGATGTGACAAGCAATGATTAGCAGCCCGGCATTACCAGCCCCGCTACCTGCCGCCCTGAAACTTATAGCCGACCCCGCGCACCGTAAGGATATAACGGGGAAGGGCGACGTCTTCCTCTATTTTTCGTCTCACATTGTGAATATGCACCATGACGGTCCGTTGGTCGCTCCAGCCGTCCATTCCCCAGACAGATTCGTACAGCTGCTCTACGCTGAACACTTGGTCGGGATGCTCCGCCAGCAGGAACAGCAGCTGCAGCTCCTTCGCGGGCAAGTTCAGCTCCTCGCCGTGCACCCTCACCTCCCGCCGCCCGAAGTGAAGCTCCAGCCTGCCGTCCGACCATTGCCGTTCCTTATCCGCATATCCATTTCCCGCTCCGGCAGCAGAGGGGAAGCGTCTCAAATGAGCCTTCACTCTCGCGACCATAATGTCGGGGTCGAACGGCTTGGTCATGTAATCATCGGCACCCAGCTCCAGACCGGCGATAATGTCCTTCGGCTCCATTCTGCTGCTGAGGAAAATCACAGGCAATGCGGAATACTGTCTCATGCTCTTTACCCATTCCGTCCCTTCGCCGTCCGGAAGTGTAATATCGCATAATACCAGCTGCGGCCGTTCCTCTTCCAGCAGGCGATCAGCATCCCTCAGCGTTGCGGCAGTGGAGGTAAGGAAGCCCGCGTTGTGGAGGTAAATGGCGATCAACTCGGCAATATCGGTATCGTCTTCAATGATAAGGATGCGATTGCGCTCGATGGTCTTGTCTGTCATGTTCATGCTTCCCCCTCAATGTGTTCGTATACCGGCAGCCTGAAGTAGAATTCGCTGCCCTCTGGCGTTCCGCCTCTGACTCCAATCTCTCCTTGGTGGTAATCAACGATCTCTTTGCAAATGGCCAGTCCCAATCCCGAACCGTTATGTGGCTTACCCGTATTCTGCTGCTGCACTTGTATGAACCGCTCAAATATACGTTCGTGCATGGATGCGGGAATACCTGCCCCCGTATCGATGATGGAAACCTCCGCTATCAATTGCCGTTCTTCGGAAGGAATCAATCTTGCTCGAATAGTGATCGTTCCGTCCGCGGGCGTATGTCTGATCGCATTGGAGATCAGATTGGCGAATACTTGCTCCATGCGAATGGGATCGATACGTGCATACAAGCAACTGGTCATAGGTGGGAGGTCCAGTTGGTAGCGGATGCGCTGCTCCTCCATCTCCCATTCGTATTGCTTGAACAGCTTTTGCAGGAATGGCAACAGCTCACGTTCTTCCATGGTGAACTTCACCTGCTTCGTCTCCAGCTTGGTCAGCTCGATCAGGTCGTGAATAAGTCGCTCCAGAAGAAGAGATCGCTCATAAATTCTGCCGGCGTATTTTCGCGTATCAACCGTAATGATGCCATCGCGCAGCGCTTTGGCAAAGCCTTTAATAGACGTAATCGGCGTATTCAACTCATGCGAAATATTGGACAACAGCCGAGTGCGGAACTGTTCAATGTCAGCCATACGCGCATTGGCTTTTAGCAACTGCTCGTTGCTCTCCTGCAGCGATTGGGTCCGCTCCTCCACAGTTCGCTCCAATATGCGATTATAACGCTGCAAGTCCTCCGACAACTGCTCCGACATTTGTACGGCATGCGAGAAGCGAGCCGACAGATTGAGGGCTTGCGTTAGCAGAAAGCAGAGCAAGCCGATGGAGAGCAAGTCGTCAGTTGGAAGGAGACCGTTGTAGAACAGCATATCGTTTAGAGCGAACAGCGTGAAAAGCAGGAAGCCGACGGCGTTCATCGTCGAGCCTCTTCTGCGCCTGAAAGCAGACAGGATATATACGCCCATCGTATACATGAGCACAGGGAATAGAGCCCCCCACGTGAAGGGGGACAAATAAAAAGTATAGACGCGGGCCGGCGTCAACAGAAACAAGAGCATGCAGGCGGATAAGATCAAGCTGGCCGCTGTCGGCGCCCAAGGTGCGGAATCCTTGGGATATTCCCATTTCACGAATAACACGAGCAAGAGAGCTGTCATCGCAATAGAGATGTATTCGGCCTTGACGGCCCATTCCCATGGTAGCGAGGGCAACAGATAGAGCGCAGTTGACTCTCCCAGCACAATCGTGCGGATGCCGACCGATAAGCATAGCAATCCGAACAAGAGCGCTGGGATTTCCTGCCGACGATTAAAATAGACGAAGATGTAGTACAGCGCCATGACGAAGAAGATGCCGACAATGAACACTTGGGCGGCAACACGAGATAGGCGAATCCAAGAGACAGCGTCAGCTGTCCCAAGTTCTAAATCCTGCCAAATTCCGGCATTGCGCTGCGAAAAATTAGATACTTGAATGATCAGCTCGTTCCAGCCGGGCTGCGGATCAAAGTAGATCACTTCGGGATAGCTGGACGGCGTCATGCTGTCTCGATCGGTTCCCACCGTTCCGTTACCGCCTTTTACACTGCCGTTCACCCATAAGCGGTATGCGGAGGCGATGCTCTTGGGGTACAGAGCGAGCGTCTTGTCTGCCGTCGTCAGATCATCCGGTAGGAGAATGAGCAGCCGGTATGTGGCGTAGCCTTCATTCGGCAACGGGCGGCCTTCCAGGTGGTAGTTCGTCCATGGGAGGGGGACGTGAACCACTTCAGCATGGGAAGCGACAGTATCGCTTAGGAAGTGTTGAGGCTCCAGCAGTTCTTCCCAGTAGAAGCTCCATTCGCCGGATAATTGCACAGTAGGCTGCTCTTCGATCTTCCAGCCGGTCAAGTCCATTCTTCCCTCCTCCACCTGGAACGAGGCTGCAGCGGCCAAGGAGGGGAGGAACCATAATAGGCCTGCAAGCCAAATAGCCCAAAAGAGTGATCTGGCGAAAATTGTCATAAGACGAATATATCCCATGAGCGCTGAACTCCTTCATGCTGTAGATACGCTTATTACATATGAAGTAATCATGTTTATACTAACGTCATTATAGCAGGAGCGGAGTGGATAGACTGGTTTCTTTTGCAAAAAAAGTCGAAACTTAAACAGAAATTAAACTTGCTCTGATAGATTGATAGGACAAGCTGTCGAAAGCTGGCATGTACCAGAAGATTTCCTCCAGATATCGAAGTCGAATGGACATATAGCTTAAGGCATGGAGGAGAATTGTAATGGATTATTATTTTGCCGTATGCGCTACTGACGTGTATATGCGAAAATATATGGATTTTTTACTAGAGAACTATACCAAGCTGAAGCTGCCATATTCGTTCCCTGTCGCTTTCAGTTATCTCGCGAGTCCAGTGCTGCTTGGGAGAGAGTCTTTTCTCTGCTTCAATGAAGAGGATGAGGTTGTAGGGGCATTCGGTTATATCCACGGGACGGGGGAGCGGAATTACGAGGATATGCACGTTATTCAACTTCAGGTTGCTTACATGAAGGAAGAGCATCGTTGCACGAGACTGTTCCTGGAAGGGCTTCGATACTTATCGGAGTTTCTGGAGGAGCGGGATGAAGGCGTGAAGGAGATCCGCTTCTGGACAGGGGAGGATGTGTACAGCAATCGACTGTTCTCGAAGTTCGCCCGACAGACGGCACGGGTGGAGAGTGAACGTGGTATACTCTGCAGCTATCTTGTACCCGTCTCTGATCTTCGAGAATATCTTTCGCGGTTTTAAGTATTTAATTAATTAATTCCAGTTCATAACTGTACAAGGAGAAAGACTCATGCTGGCAATTGTTCGTAAGTTGTGGTCTTTCATACAGCCGTACAGGGGCCGGGTTGTCTTGTTCCTGTTATTTGCTGCGGTAGAGATGACCGTTCTTGCACTCGCTCCGCTCAGCTTCAAGTTCATCATTGACCGGGCTATCGTGCCCGCTGACAGGGAAGCGTTTATTCTCATATTGCTCATTATAGGCGCAGTAGGCTTCTTCGGTATCGTAGCGGGAGCGGCAGGCGATCGCTTGCTGGCGAGAATAAATGCCGCGGTGCAGCAGCGATTAAGGATGCAACTGTTCTCGGCCATGCAGAGAATGAGGACAGAACGCTTCCAGGCCATTCCTGCGGGCGAGCATATCTCTCGCTTCTCTGTGGATCTCCCCGCCATTGAAGGCGCAATGACAGCAATGATGACGATCGGGCTTCAATCGCTTGCGGTTGTCGCGATGAGCGGAATCGTACTGTTCTCGCTTCAATGGACGATGGCTCTTGTCATTTTGGTTGGAGCGGGCCTCGTCTATCTCGGTCCGCAGCTGTTGGAGAAGCGGGCTCGCTCGGCCTTCGCGGCTTATCGGGATGGGTTCGGCGAGATGACGGCCGATGTGGGCGAATATGTGAGAGGCCAGCCCGTCATTCAAGGTTTTAGCTTACAGAAGACGGTCATATCGAGGTTCGCAGACAGGCTTAGCGGTTTGTTTGTTAGCCATTATCGGCGCAATGCGGCGGCGGCAACGCTGAATCGCGTACCTATGGTCAGCCTGCTGCTGATGAATTTTTGCATTATCGGGTTCGGCTCTTATTTAGCTCTTTTGCAAGTGATTTCGCTTGGCGATCTGGTTGCTTTCTTTACCATATATACATCGATGGGCAACGCGGTCTACAATCTGACAGCTGTGCTTCCATCGGTAGTGGATGCCCGAGTGAGTCTGGATCGAGTGTCGGAGCTGCTGGATGTGTCGGAAGAGGCGAGCATGGGCTTGAAGACAGGACTGCCGCTGCAAGCCGGCCCGGAGTTTCGAATGGATGACTTATCTTATGCATATCCGGATGGCAGACAGGCGCTGAAGCGAGTCAGTTTGACGATTAAACCAGGCTCTACCGTCGCCTTTGTCGGTCCGAGCGGCTCGGGCAAGAGCACGCTGCTGCAGTTGCTTCTCGGTCTTCGTGAGCCAAGCGCGGGGGCACTGTTATTGAATGAAGCAGATCTGCACGCTTTGGACGGCGAGCTATATAGGACCAGCGTCGGGGCGGTGTTCCAGGAGCCGTTCCTGTTCCGTGGCACGCTGCTGGACAACATTCGGATAGGCAAGCCGGATGCGTCTCTGGAGCAGGTCTCCGCGGCAGCCGAGCAAGCCGATATCGCCTCCTATATCGAAGGATTGCCGGACGGCTACATGACGCAAGTGAATGAGGACGGGGGCAATCTGTCCGGAGGACAGAAGCAGCGAATCGCGCTGGCTAGAGCCTTGCTGCGGAATCCTGCCTTGCTGCTGCTGGACGAGGTCACTTCGGCTCTTGACCCACTATCGGAGGCTGCGGTAGGACGGACGATAAGCAAGCTAACGCGTGGAGAGCGGACAATCGTCATCGTGTCTCATCGGCTTGCTGCGATAGCGGATGCAGATTGCATATTCGTGCTTCGGGATGGAGAGCTTGCAGAGTGGGGCAGGCATGATGAGTTAAGGAAGAAGAGAGGGCTTTACGATAAAATGTGGGAGCAGCAAGCCGATTCTAGAGTAGAACAAGCGGGAGAAGGAGGTGCTTACGATGCTGAAGCTCAGACCGAACGATTGTCTGTGCGATGACGACTTTGCGAGCTTCGCCAGATTTTATATTGCGCACAGCAGGGAGTTTCATAGTCAATATTCATTGCCAGACGCTTTGTTGTATGTGCTGGATTCCTTGTCTTCCTTCCGCCTTATGCTGCTTGACAATAAGGATGGACAGTTGAGCGCATTTATTCTATACCAGTATGAAGATAACGGCGCAGCCGTGTTCATTGATTCCGCTATCCTTGCCAGTCCATATAGATCCAGCCGCGTCTTCTTCCTAGGCTTCCGTGATATCGTGAAGCAAATTGGTGTGGAGAACGGAAATGCTTCCAGAATGAGATTCCATGCGCTGGCGGATCAAGCCTATCTGAATCGGCTGTATAGCAAATTCGCCCGTCGCATCGGCGAACGGGAAGGGACGAACGGCCATGAAAATGTATATGAGACCTCGATGCAGGAGCTGAGACAATATTTGAGATTATAGTAAAGCGATTTGAAAGGAGGTGAACACCAATGGTACCAGTAATTCCGCGTTTGAAAGACGGCGTACGTAAACCGTTTAGCATTACCCTCATGAAAAACGAGCAGCAAAGAGTCGTTGCGACTCCTGCGAAGTAAGTAGAGTAACGGAATGTTCCGGCTTATTAAAAGAATAGAAACACATCAGGCCTTCTTTCCATCTGGATGAATCATCCGGTAGAAAGAAGGTCTTTTTGTCCTGTTAGAATTCGTCCTTTGTCGTGCTTAACGAGGTTTGGCATTTCTTCCTGAAGCGGTTCGTGCAGACGATGAACTGCACGCCGCACTTTATTTCCTGGGTTGTCGTCACAGGCATCTCGTTCACATTCTTCTTACGGAGACCGATCTTGTGAACAATGCGCTGCAATTGCTAGGGGTGATCCGAGCTGTTCGAGTGGCTGACGAATCCGGATTCATACTGTGCACATGCGGTCAGTTCAGCAATCTGGAAGGAATCGGGCTACATTGAAGATGGTAAGTTCCATCCCGATCAAAGCCTGGAGAAGCATTTATCGAGTTAATATATAGAAAATAAAGGTAATGCATGTTCAGCCAAGAATACAATAATAACGATAAAGGCAGATTTGCTCAACTTTATGGGTGGATAGTGAAAGTAGATGGTCATAGTGGTGATACATTTTTATTTTGAAAGAAGTGAGTAATATGAACAAGTTAAATAGAGAAATAGCCGAGAGGGCATTAAAAAAAATGTTTATTGGAAGCCAGTTAGATGGTGTGAGATTTGGTTTGGGTCCAAGTACACTGTTAATTCGTTTTGAGCATTACGAAAACCATGTTCCTGATCAACTTTGGTTAAATATTAAATCCTTTTGGAATGTGTTTCCTGAAGGGAACGAGGTATTTCCTAGCTTAGAAGCAGAAATGAAAGAAATGACCGAAGAACAGGAGTATAAACTTATATTCGAACTACGCAGAGAGAGTGACGAACATAAAGCTAGGTGAGTTATCCCCGCATCTTTTGATTGAATTTGAGTCAGGCAGAGCACTTTTTGTTAATGGGAATCATGATAAATATGAATGTTGGCAAGCAGGAGACGGTAAAGGATATTCAGGAGATGAATGGTTGGTTGTTGGAGCGCCTGGAAACGGTGTAGTTACATGGGCACCCGATTCATTTAACTAGAAGAGGAAGGCATTAAGTTTTAAACAAACCGCAGCAGTTTAAGACTAGTTGAGTTATAAAATCTAGAAATTTTATAAACTACAATTAAATGTATCGGGCGATTTAAAGCGATGTTGCCGAAATTAGGGGCCGTGACTCTTTATTTACTATATAAGCAATTCCATTAACAAGGCTTAGAATAGCGTGGTATAGCGAAGGGAGATTATTTATGGGTCAACGGGCCAATTTGGTCATTCTACAAGCGAACGGATACGAGCTTTATTATAATCACTGGTGTGCCAACACGCTGCCAAATGAATTGTTCTGGGGAGAGAACCATGCACGTTCCTTTATCGAGGCTCAGGCTAAAGTTGCAAACGACGATTGGCTGAATGAAGTCTGGGCAGAGGGTGGGGCACTAATGGATTTAGAAAATAGGAAGCTCCTTTTCTTTGGTGGAGAGGAGGAACGATATAATATTCCTTACCGTAGGTTATTTATCAAGCTTATGGATATTGTCTGGGAGGATTGGGAGATAGAATGGGCTGAAGAAGGAATTATAAGTATTGTAGAATACCTGGGGCTTCCTAGGCAAATCGTTTTGTCCGATGCTGAGGATGAACTTGGTAATAGTCCTGTAATAGGGTCTTCAAGAGATCTGGTCTGGTCAGACATCGTTAGCAGTATTACGTTCGGAGACGGTGAAACAGTGATCTTCCCATTGCAAGGAGGGATCGAAGAATATCTATTTCACGGTCCTAACATCTTGTCCCAATTTAAACGTTCTTTCGGTTATCCAGATTTGTGTATAGAGGAGCGAGGAGAGGAATTTCCAGTCGCAGGGTTCCACGTTAACAGTCTTTCCAAGGAACTTCATTTTTGGCGTGCAGATCCGGCTGCGAGTCCTATTCATAAATTAAAGGATATATGGGCTGGCTGGCAAGTGTTTGATTATGGTGACCAATACGAGCTTCATTCGAAGAATACATTAGGAAGACTCCATTTTCCGAAAGGTGACTACAGTGAGAGCGTTCAAAATATCCAAACCGTACTATTAAAAAGCCCCGTTGATCCTCTAATTGGGTTATCGTCATTGATAAATAAGCTGAGACAGGAAGATAATGATGTACAGGTAAGTGAGTATGCTCTGATGCATGCAAGCGTAGTAATGGATAAAGATGCTAAGGTAGCAATACTGCACCATGCAATTTCAGCTTTGAAGCTCTAGCCATTTAGGACTTCGATAGCCGATATAATAGAATGCACTGGATCAGGGCTTTTTTATTTAAAAGAGGAGTGTATGAAGGGAAATCCCCAGATTTCTTAACGAAAGGCAACGGTATCATTTTAAATGACAATGAGTAAAAAGGGATCGAGAAAGATAAGGATCGGACAAGAAGTATATAGGTGGGGAGTATCTCCTGCAGAAAAGTCATTAATATTAACAGTTCATCATGATCAATTCAATGGACAGCTTATTAGGGTGAGCGTTAAATCAGATATTAATAATCTATGGGTTGAATTTCCTGATATTAATTCAATTGATACGAAATTGGTACTGCCTTCGGATGTAGTCATTATAATTAATGAAGCGTTGAATCAAGGTTGGACACCGAAGAAGCAAGGTAAACTTTTATGTTTTACTCTGGAAGGAAAGGCCTTGATTCCTCAATAATAGATAAGTTTTATCTTAGAATTGATTAATCTCCTTTCGACCAAGCCGTCTGAATACACTCACCCCTCGTCTATCCCCATCCACACTTATTGCACAAAGGTTGATCGTTACCAATGATTGGCCTAAAATGAGTGTACTCAATAAAGTTTTGACGGATACCGTCTCAAAGGAGCGAGTGGACTACTATGAGTAACAATCATGAATTAAATCCGCATAGCAGAATTGAAATTGAAAATGAAATGTATGAACGCTCAGTCTCATGGATTATGGAGGCAGGGGAGATCATTAAGGCAAGAATGCTGGAGAAGACCGAGTACAAGCAGAAAACGAGTCATTCGGATGTAGTGACCGAGGTGGATCGGCAAGTTGAAGCCTTCTTGGTCAACAAAATTAATGAGTATTACCCTGAACATAACATTATAGGCGAAGAAAATATAGGCAACCGCGCTTCATCCAGTCCTTATGTATGGATTATCGATCCGATTGACGGGACGAGCAACTTTATTAATCGCAAGCAGGATTTTGCCATTTCCGTGGCGCTTTGCGAGCAAGAACGTGGCGTATTCGGAATCATTTACGATGTGATGGCAGAAAAATTTTACTGTGCCCGCCAAGGGAACGGAGCCTACTTGAATGACAGAAAGCTTTCTCCTCCCGAGGCAGACGGTGCACTGGAAAATGAACTGATGGCGATCAATGCGCCTTGGGGCAGCATCGAAGAAATGAAGCGATGGGAGCACTTTTTTCGGCTCGGTCCGCAAGTTCGCGGCGTCCGTAATTATGGCGCAACGACGATGGAGCTTGGGGATATGGCGGCAGGATTGCTCGGCGGCTATGTTCAGTATTATGTGAATTCATGGGATTATGCGGCGGGACGAATTATTTTGGAGGAGCTGGGCTATACCTTTTCCGATTTGCAGGGCCGGGCGATCGACCGCCGCTATTGTGGAGGCATTATAGCGGCAAGCCCCGCCATCCATCGTCAAATCATTCAGGCACTGCAGAAGGCCGCAGAGTGACAACCAGGGGCTAACAAGTGGTGAAAAGCTGCAGGAGCTTGGGGTCAGAAGGCTAAGCTTCGGCGGTGCCTTATATCGAAAGCTACAAGCATTGTTGGATACATGCGCGGCTCAAATTTACGAGTCTAAGGATACGTCTGTGCTGTTTGATTGAAATTTGGAGCGGTCTATTTTTACGAGGCTATCCCAAAAAGGTAAACTTGAGCGGGAGAATCTCATGTTACGTGCAAAAGAACCTTCAAAACCACTAAGAAAGTGGCTTTGAAGGTTCTTTTTTTGCGTTAATAGGGGCTCTACACCGTAATCAATGCTTGACACTCTTACCAGTGAGGTCTGAATGACGAGTGACCGTTATAGCAAGACTTTGCATTCGAAAAGAAGGCGTGATGGTTTGAGCCATAGTTAATGGACGTTAGTGACCGTTAGCGCCGATTATTCGAAAATTTGGCTTGCTTACGGATATAATTGTCCCTAAGCAAGGGATAGGTCGGAGAAAAGCGTGAAATCATCTTCTAACGGTCATTAGTATCCTTAAAGAAAGTGAATATCCTTTTTTTTGCTCTGCCGGTCAGAATTGACCACTTGACAGGCACGATAATGCTGCTGTCCATTGTGAACAATCATTTCCTTCGGAAATTGCTGTTGGGACAGCCTCATTTTACGGCATCACTAGGCCGCGCCCTCAACACGCTAGCCCCCCAACATCACGCCAGCCCCCAACATCATGCTAACATCATGCTAGCCCTCAACATGCTAGCCCCCAATACTTCTTCCTCGCTCAACCGAAGCCACTGGACGTTTATCTCGCACCCAACGAAAGACGTGATAAACCCCGTAGCTTTGCAAGAGTATGAGAACCGGAACAAAATCGAGCCGGTATCGCGGTTGATTCTCGATGAGCAAATGCGCACCGATATACAGCATGATCAAAATCATAAACAATAACGCTTCATTCCTCTTGCCTGGCGTACGCCACAAAGCGATCATGCTAAAGACGCCAAATGCACACATCAGCACATACATAGGTCTTTCCCATTGCTGCAGTGTTTTCTCAAGCTCCCACTGGTTCAATCCTTGAAGGCTCCAAAAAGGAGAAGAGTCGGTAGAACCCCACATTAAAACTAGCTTTCTCGCCATTAAGGCGGCCAACTCGGGCTTGTCTTCCAGACGTTCTTTTATTTTCACAAGCTCAGCTTGATGGCGTTCGTCGCCGAAGGCGTATTGGTTCGCATAGTTGGCATCTTCCATATTCCAACTGCCATTGGTTTCAGCATTAAGGCCGACCATGAACTTCCAGTACTTCTCTCCCTCGAATAAAGAATGCTGGGTGACACCGGATGAGATCAAAGCGGTGCTGGCAAGCAGTTGAACTAAATAATAAACCAAGATCAAACCGCTAAGCTTGCCCGCGGTCATAGCCGCCAGTCTTTTAAGCGATCCGCGCCATTGCTGCCATAGGACGAGCAAGACAAATAGAGCAATTCCCGCTAAGTAGACGGTCCCGATCGGGCGCATCAAATGGCCGAGACCTATAGCCAATCCAGCGATTAGCCAATAAACGATTGCATTTTTCTCCCTCAGCAGCAGGAAGCATCCTAGTAAAAATAAAAAGACTGATAAATGCTGGTTCGTTAATACGGAACACATAATGATGTTTGGCAAATAAAAGAGATAGGCAAGCGCCGTAATTCTACCGCAGCTCTCATTAAACACCCTTGAGGCTAAGCCATATAGGATGACGGAAGTTCCAACACTTAACAGAACGTTTAATAGTTTAAGAATAATGAGGTGATTGCCAAATAAACGAATGATAGCAGCCTCATACATCGTAAAACCGAACTGGTAGGGAAAACTGATATAGTAAGGCGTATCACTAAATGAAAAATTGCCCGCTGCTGCCTCTACGGCTGCATTATACATAAATAAAAAATCCGATTCCGGAGGAGCCGGATTCCATATGATCCAAGCTAATCGTAAAGCAAAGCCAAGTGATAGAGACACGGCTAGAAACATTTTTCGGCTTAATCGAGAGACCATCCAACGAATGATCATCCAAGAGAGACCAAGGGTTATAGCAAGTGCAAAGATCATCTTCCATATAGAGTCATAGACAAAAGCCATCGTTGCAATGGAAGAGAGCATAATGGTTAGGAAAAAAAGTCCGCCTGCTGCAGATAGAATACGTGTGCTAAAAATCATAATAGCTCCTATCGATTCGAAGTATTATGCTATATTACCATATTTCCTTATTTTTCTTAAATCTTATTGTCTAGTACTAGAGCTGACTGCATTCGATATTTGCAGCAAGAAAAAAGCAGGCTCCGAGGCATGGCATGGGGCTGGCTGACCCTATGCTCTCCTCGTAACCTGCTTTTTGTTCATGAATAATACTTAACGTGTCAAATAATGGCCTACGATGCTTAGAAAAGCTTTTGCCGACAACGCCAGCGCGCGTTCGTCTATATCGAAGCGGGGATGATGATGCGGATAATGCGTCCGCTCGTCCGTTCCCCGCGCACCGACTTGAAAGAAGCTACCCGGCTTATGCTGCAGATAATAGGCAAAATCTTCGGCTCCCATTCGTCTGTCCAGCTCGGTAATGACAGCGCCGGGAATTGTGCCTGCTATGGCATCGCGAGCGATCGATGTTTCCTTGTCGTGATTGACAAGCGCCGGATACCCGCGCAAATAGTCAATGTGAATGGCTGCATGCGAGGCGCGTGCTGCGCCGTCGGCAATGGTGCGGAGCTCCTGCTCGACCAGATCTCTAACTTCGGGATCGAAGGAGCGAACCGTTCCTTCCAGCAGCGTCTTTTCCGCGATGACGTTAAAAGCTGTGCCGCCCTGAATTTTGCCAATGCTGACAACGGCCGGCTGCAGCGGATTAACTCTGCGGCTGACGATTTGCTGCAGTTGTCCGACCAGGCCGCAGGCAATGGCAATCGAATCGACAGTCTCGTGAGGACGCGCTGCATGTCCGCCTCTTCCTTCGACTCGAAGGGTGAAGGCGTCAACGGCCGCCATGAAGCTGCCGCTGCAAAATCCGAAATGGCCGACAGGCAGGTCGGTTGCCAGATGAATGCCGAACACGGCATCCACGCCGTCGAGACAGCCGTCGGCAATCATGGCCTGAGCGCCGCCGGGAGGCTTTTCTTCCGCATGCTGGAACAGAAATACAAGCGTGCCGTGCAGTTGCTCACGCTGCTCGCTTAAAAGTGTCGCGACGCCTAGCAGCGAAGCGGTATGCCCGTCATGACCGCACGCATGCATCACACCGGGAACGGTCGAGGTATACGCGGTCTGTTTTTCGTCCTGAATGGGCAGCGCGTCGAAATCGGCTCTTAGCGCGATCGTCGGCCCCGGATGACTGCCTCTCAGCACGCCGACCACGCCTCCCCCTCCTACATTCGTCCGAACCTCAAGCTCAAGCTTCTCCAGTTCGGCAGCTATAAAAGCGGCTGTTTGCTTTTCCTCGAATGACAGCTCGGGACGCTGGTGCAAATATCTGCGCCAGCCTATGATACGGTCAGCGAGCTTATCTTCGATCTCTTCATGCCAACGGGCAATAAGCGGTTCTGTCATAGGGAAGATCACCTCTGCATTGTTATTTGGTGCTATTACGCAGAATTAAATATTAACTATTCCGAGTTGTATACTATAAAATACTATATCATATTAAGACTGTCATATCGATGCGCACTTGCTAAAAGTAACGCTTCTCGTCCTTCTGAAGCCTATTCTTGATTTTACAAACAAGTTCGCTATAATTAGGTTTACGCGCTTAAACGAATAAACGGAAGGGGTGGAGAGAGGATGAGCCAGGAAACGGAGCAAGTTATGCAGCAGTTTAAAGAGTGTATCCCGTTGCTGGATGTGCTGACAGATGAAAAGCGTCAAGCGATTATTATGCTGCTTGCACAGCATAAATCGGGACTTAACGTCAATACGATAGCCGAGCATATCAACTTATCGAGACCCGCTGTTTCTCATCATTTGAAGGTGCTGAAACAATCCGGCTTCGTGGATTACGAGAAAAAAAGCGTCGAGAATTATTATATTCTGACTGTCCGCCAGCCGCTTGAGCAGCTTAAGTCGCTAATTGCAGGCATAGAAGCCCAATGCCTCAAATCTTGATTTAATCAGGAAAAGAACCGCCTAGCGCGTTTTTTTGAACAATAGGTTTATAAGTTTAAACGAATGATCGAATTGGATAAGATCGATACAAGCGATACAAAACTTTTAATGCATTTTTTTAATGATTACGTTTATAAGTTTAAACAAATAACCCAAATAGGAGTGATTGAAATGAAAGCCATGGTTATCGAGAAATATGGCAAGGATTCGCCTTTGCTGATGACAGAAAGGCCGATGCCGGAAATCGGAGAGAACGATGTGCTGGCGGAGATTCATGCAGCCAGTTTGAATCCGATCGATTTTAAAGTAAAAGAAGGGAAAGCAAAGTTTTTGTTAAAGTACGAGATGCCTTTAGTCTTGGGCAATGATTTTTCCGGCGTAATCGTCGCGGTTGGCACTCGGGTAAAAGGTTTTAAACCGGGAGATGAAGTGTACGGCCGGCCCCGCAAAGGCAGAATAGGAACGTTGGCCGAGTATATCGCGATTCATCAAGATGATATTGCATTAAAGCCTCGCAACCTAAGCTTTGAAGAAGCGGCATCGATACCGCTTGTCGGATTGACGACGTATCAAGCCTTCCACGATATTTTGAACCTTCAAAAAGGCCAAAAGATATTGATTCATGCGGGAGCGGGAGGCGTAGGCACTTTTGCGATCCAGTTAGCCAGACTGATGGGGGCTTACGTAGCGACTACCGCAAGCGATAGAGGTTATGATTTGGTCAAGTCGCTTGGCGCTGATCAGATTATTAATTATAGGAAAGAAAATTTTGAAGAGCTGCTGACGGACTACGATGTGGTTTACGATACTTTAGGGGGAGAGGCGCTGAAAAAATCGTTTCAGGTGCTGAAGCCAGGCGGCAAAATCGTCTCTGTCTCCGGTCTGCCAAACGCCAGATTCGGCAAGGATTCGCAATTGGGCTGGTTGAAAACAACCCTTTTATCGATCGTAACCCGCAACCTTACAGCACTTGAGAAGAAAACGGGGACGAGCTATCATTTCTTATTTATGAAGCCGAGCGGCGCGCAGTTAAAAATCATTAAGCAGTTTATTGAAGAAGGCCGCATTAAGCCTGTCATCGATAAAGTTTTCAAGTTTGAAGAAGCACCTCAAGCGCTCAAGTATCTGGAAGGCGGGGGCGCTAAAGGAAAGGTCATCGTTAAAATAAAGTAAACCCTGATTCATTCTGCACGCCGTTTCCAGAATGAATTTTCTTCAAAGCTGTGCAAATACTAACGCGGGCAAGCATGGTTTAACTTACTTATTTAAAGCTAGTATATGTGAGTATACTATTGAAAAAAATATTCACTACTTTTCTTAGAAGATAAGTCAAGTTAAAATGACAACTGTAGGCTCACATTAAACCATATGAAGATCGCAAATAGGAGGAGATATCATGCAGTATGTAACGTTAAACAATGGGCTGGAAATGCCGCAGCTTGGTTATGGGGTATGGCAAGTCAATGACGATCAAGCCACTGATGCCATTGCCAAGGCGTTCGAAGTAGGATACACCTCTATCGATACGGCAATGATTTACAGAAATGAGGTTGGAGTTGGACAAGCGATTAAGCAAACTTCGATTCCGCGCGAGAAATTGTTTATCACAACGAAAGTATGGAACGCCGATCAGGGGTATGAAAATACGCTGCGTGCGTTCGACGAAAGCTTGAAGAAGCTTCAGCTGGATTACATTGATTTGTACTTGATCCATTGGCCGACGCCGCAATTCGACCAATATATCGAAACGTACAAGGCGATGGAAAAGCTGTACCATGAAGGCAAAGTGAAAGCTATCGGCGTGTGCAACTTTGAAATCGAGCACTTGGAGCGTCTGCTTAAAGAGTGCGAGGTTAAACCGGTGCTCAACCAAGTCGAATGCCATCCGTACCTGGCTCAGAACGAGCTGAAAGCATTTTGCGATAAGCATCAAATTTTCCTTGAAGCCTGGAGCCCGCTTGAGCAAGGCGGCGAAGTGCTGAAGGATGAGGTTATTGTGAAGCTGGCCGAAGCTCATGGCAAATCGCCGGCTCAAATTGTTTTGCGCTGGCACCTGCAGCGTAATGCGATTGTCATTCCTAAATCGGTGACTCCGTCCCGTATCGAAGAAAACTTCAATGTGTTTGACTTCGAATTATCGGCGGACGATATAGCGGCAATCGATCAACTTAACAAAAACCGCCGTAAAGGTCCTAATCCGAACGAAATGAATGTACGCTAGCCTCAATAATAAATTCGATAAGAGCATTACCAACAGGCATACCTTCAAGGGACATGCTCATGGTAATGCTCTTTTTCTTTTGGCCCGCAACGCTTCCCTCACTTCAAGTCAAGCGCTGATTTCGGGTTTGAGCCGTTAAATCCTGCAAGATGACTTAGTCGCCTTTCAATTATCGACCGGCAAGCGTATAATAGCTGTATTCCTTTGAAAGGGAGGCTGATACTGATGGCATTCAGAGATTGCCGGATTGGCAAAGCCCCTGCAAAGCCTTAATTGGAGGCGATACTTTGCATGGGGTCGACTAGGCTTTACTAATATGTCGCCCAAATAACGCATTTATCGTTTTTAATATTTGGCTTTGCACCTTATTTGTTTTTCAAATAAAAATAAGGGGCTGACGTCCATGTGCGAACCATTTATTAGAAACCATCACTATAACTTTATTAAAAACCAAGCCGACTCTGTGCTTTATGCGCTTCGAACGGTTGGCGATCCGAAAATAGTAGAATCCGTCCGCTTTAGCGCGCAGTCGAAGGTAGCGGAGCTGTTCCCCGATGCAACGGATGAGCAGAAAACGATGCTGGAATCGATTGCGAACTTAAAAACAGCGGATGATTTTCAGCAATATTTGCAGCAGCTAGAGCCTTATCGAATTGAGTTCTCGCAAATTACGGACAAGCAGATCCGCAGGCTTTTTCCGAAAAACAAAAAGCTGAAGCTTCCTGATCTGACGCAAATCGATTTTCACCAGACGACTTATCTGAGCTGGGTCGATGTCTCAACGAATAAAATGTTTTTCGTATACGAGATGGACGGGCAATTCGTAGGCGTGGAAGGACGATTTACGCCGACAAATAAGAAAAGCTATTGCTTCGTTTGCAACAAATACGAATCATTGGCGCTTTTCTCCGCAATTACGAAAAAACGACCGGCTAACGCCTCTTCAGACTACTACAAGTCGGTAGGCAATTATTTATGCATTAGCGGTCATGAGTGCAATAAGAATGTGACGGATGTCACCTCGCTTGAAAAATTTATCGAATCGGTTCAAGGGTAATTGAGCAAACCGCGGTACCGATTTGATTGTTTAAAAGCTTGCTTGCAAGCCGAGCTGATTTCAGCGATTTACTGCTGATTTCACTCGGCTTTTGTTATTCTTCATTATATATAAGTACAGCACGGTAACAGCCGTAGCACACCTGCAATAGATCTTTTAAGGCATAGGAACCTGCTTTTATGGGAAAACTAAACGATGTGCCAAAAAATGAACTTCTTCATCATAAATTCATTTTTTCTTCATGCATAATTCGACGAACAATGCTATTATATAAATATAGTTAAATAAGAATTATTATTGTTTGTGGATGACGAACGCGATGCAATGCAAAGCATGGATTCCGATAAACGCGATAATTCTCAAAATACACTTTCAGGAGGAACATTCACTATGTCTCTTATCGGAACAGAAGTAAAACCATTTAAAGCAACTGCTTACCAAAACGGCAAGTTCATCGACGTATCGGAAGAAAACTTTAAAGGTCAATGGAGCGTTGTATGCTTCTACCCAGCTGACTTCACATTCGTTTGCCCAACTGAACTCGGCGACCTGCAAGATCAATATGAAACGCTGAAATCGCTCGGCGTTGAAGTATATTCCGTATCGACTGACACGCACTTCACGCACAAAGCATGGCATGACAGCTCGGACACAATCGGCAAAATCACGTACATCATGATCGGCGACCCTACGCACACGATCTCCCGCAACTTCGACGTATTGATCGAAGCAGACGGCCTGGCTGACCGCGGCACGTTCATCATCGATCCAGACGGCGTGATCCAAACAGTTGAAATCAACGCTGGCGGCATTGGCCGCGACGCAAGCGCGCTTGTGAACAAAATCAAAGCTGCACAATATGTGCGCAAAAATCCAGGCGAAGTTTGCCCGGCGAAATGGCAAGAAGGCGGCGAAACGCTTAAGCCAAGCCTTGATCTTGTCGGCAAAATCTAAGGAGGGCTTCTTATGGTGTTGGATGCGGAAATTAAAGAGCAGTTAAACCAATACCTTCAGCTCTTGGAAGGCGACGTGCTGATTAAAGTCAGCGCTGCGTCGGACGCAGTATCAACGGACATGCTGGCTCTCGTGGACGAGCTGGCCGGCATGTCCTCCAGAATAAAAGTGGAAAAAGCGCAGCTGTCGAGAACGCCAAGCTTTAGCGTGAACCGTCCCGGCGAGGATACCGGGGTCGTGTTCGCGGGCGTTCCGCTGGGACATGAATTCACTTCGCTGGTGCTGGCTCTGCTGCAAGTTAGCGGAAGAGCTCCGAAGGTTGAACAAAGCGTTATTGACCAAATTAAAGGCATTCGCGGCGAATATACGTTTGAATCGTTTATTAGCCTGACCTGCCATAACTGTCCGGATGTCGTTCAAGCGCTCAACTTGATGAGTGTGCTGAACCCGGGCATCACTCATACGATGATCGATGGAGCTGCGTTCAAGGAAGAAGCGGAAAGCAGAGAAGTAATGGCTGTTCCTTCCGTCTTCCTGAATGGTGAATTTTTCGGCAGCGGCCGCATGACGATTGAAGAGATTCTCTCCAAAATCGTGGAAGCGCCGGACGCCTCCGAATTTACGAACCGCGAACCGTTCGACGTGCTTGTCATCGGCGGCGGTCCTGCAGGCGCAAGCTCCGCGGTTTACGCGGCTCGCAAAGGCATTCGCACTGGTATTGTCGCTGATCGCTTCGGCGGTCAAGTGATGGATACGGTCGGCATCGAGAACTTTATCGGTACGAAATATACCGAAGGCGCCAAGCTGGCTGCAAGCCTCGAAGAGCATGTCAAAGAGTACAATGTTGACGTGATGAAGTTGCAGCGCGCGACGCGGCTGGAGAAGAAGGATCTGATCGAGGTTGAGCTCGAGAACGGCGGCGTGCTGCGAAGCAAAACCGTCATTCTCTCCACAGGCGCTCGTTGGCGCAATGTCAACGTGCCGGGCGAAGCCGAGTTCAAGAATAAAGGCGTAGCGTACTGTCCGCATTGCGACGGTCCGTTGTTCGCCGGCAAGCACGTAGCCGTAATCGGCGGCGGCAACTCCGGTATTGAGGCAGCGATTGACCTTGCTGGTATCGTAAGCCATGTAACGGTACTTGAGTTCATGCCTGAGCTGAAAGCGGACTCTGTTTTGCAGGACCGTCTGTACAGCCTGCCGAATGTTACCGTGCTGAAAAACGTGCAAACGAAGGAAATTACGGGCACCGACAAAGTGAACGGCATCTCCTATATCGAACGCGAGACGGGAACCGTTCAACATGTTGAGCTGCAAGGCGTATTCGTTCAAATCGGTCTGGTGCCGAACACCGACTGGCTGGGCGACACGCTGGAGCGCAACCGCATGGGCGAGATCGTCGTAGACAGCCGCGGCGCTACGAGCATCCCTGGCGTATTTGCCGCTGGCGATTGCACGAATAGTCCTTATAAACAAATCATTATTTCGATGGGTTCGGGAGCGACCGCAGCTTTGGGCGCCTTCGATTACCTGATCCGAAATTAATACGATACGTAAAAAGCAGTCCGCCCTTATCTGAGGGCGGACTGCTTTTTTGCTGTAGACTTAGTCCTTGCTAGTGTCTAGTGTGAAGTGTCGACTCAGTTCTCTAGAAATAAACCCTCGCTTTTCCCGTACAGCTGCCCGCAAGCAGCATCGATATCCGATCCGAATTGCGTTCTCACCGTGACGTTAACACCTCGCGCCTTTAGGATATGAACGAACTGGTTTATACGATCTTTATCCGATTGCTTATACGTTTGAGGAGTCACCTCGGTTGAATTATAAGGAATTAAATTAACATGGTATAAGTGATTCCATGAGCCTCGGCCATTTAATAAAGCGGATACAGCTTCCGCATGCTCATTGGAGTCGTTGACGTCCCGAAGCAATATATACGCAATATAAACCTTTCTGCCTGTTGCGCGAATATGGCGATCCAACGTTGCTAACACATCGGCAAGTGGAAAACGTTTGTTAATAGGCATCAGCTCGCTTCGTTGCTCATCGAATGGAGAGTGCAGGGAGAAAGTCAGATTCACTTGAGGGAACTCTCTCGTCACCCGTTCGATGCCCGGTACAATTCCGATAGTGGAAACCGTAATTCTGCGTTGCCCTAATCCGAAAATAGCCGGATCTGTCAAAGTCGAAAGAGCATCGAACAAATGCGGATTGGCTAGCGCTTCTCCCATTCCCATAAAAGAGACGCTGTCCAACGATTGGCCGTGAAAATGAAAATAAAGCAGTTGGTCCGTAATCTCATCAACCGTTAAATTTCGCTTCAAGCCGATGGTGCCAGTTGCGCAAAAGCTGCAGCCGTATCCGCAACCGCATTGGCTGGAAATACAATACGAATTCCAGCCGCGCTCATAGCGTAGTTGAACGGCTTCTATGCGATCACCTTTGGCGGCGGCAAAAAGAACTTTATTGACTTGCTTCGATGTTTGCTCCAGCGATGGCGTGAGAGTTAAAACTCGGCCGCCCAGCTTATTAATCAACTCGTTTCTTAACCTTAGCGGCAGCAAGGTCATTTGCTCATATTCGCCTATTCTTTGCTTGAAAATGGCGTCCATAATTTGCGAAAAACGGTAGGCGGGTTCTTTCATATCTAATAAAAGCTGCTGAATGGTTTCGTATTTTGAAGTTGGTTTCATTGTTTTTCTCCTCATAAGCCGGAGAAACTGCATCAACGTCGTTTTTGGCAGTATAGCGTGCTCATTTTAACCAACTATGCGAGAAAATTACGAAGCGTCTACAGATAGAATCGTCGCTACGTGCATCTATCGATAGATGGAAAATGCTCCGGCATCCGTTTAATTTGATCGTGAACCGTGCCAACGGACAATGAACGTTTCACTTGAACATCTACAACTTCCAACATAAATTTCTGCCTCCTAAAATGAATGAAATTGTCCATAAAAAAAGAGCCACAAGAAAGTTACCCTTCTTGTAGCTCAAATAAATACACTGATCCCATCCTAATGAATAGGAGAGACCAAGGTCTTCATGAGTGCAAAGAATAAAGTAACTTTCCTGCTTAAGAGAATAAAACAACGATTTGTTTTATCCGTCTCGAATTAAGCAAGAAATCCTACATTACTCTTCACATCTCCCGTCGTTAAAGTTGGTAACATCGTATCATAAGCGCTTTTACGCTTCAACCTGTTAGGCTGAATTTTTGTCGTAAACCAGTTTATGGGTATTCATCTATGGCTAGAGACTTGTATAATAAAGGAAATGCGACACTAGGGGGCAGCCATGCTAGAAAAGGTGCATCGCTTCTATTATTTGGGCGGATTAATTGGATTGGTTGTGGGCTATATGTTTGCTAAGGTGTATCAATCTTGGGCGATCCTTTATCAGGTAAATCGACTCGATCCGAATATGCAGAATAGTTGGCCTTCCAACGGACCGCCTATATGGATCATTGCGACGGAAAAGCCGGCTGCATTTTCGTTCTGGACGGTTGTCATTTTCATTGCGGCCAGTATGATAGCTGTAAAGCTTTTTTTCAATCCGAAAAACAAACCTGCAACGGAGTAACGGGCCGGGAACCGAAATCATTATCGTTACTGTACTCCATGGGTTAATGCGACGAAGAGGGGATGAGGACAAATGCCAGTTACGGATTGTACGATTACTAGCACGAAGTCTTTTAACACTCGGATGAATTATCAACTCTTTTTACCTCATGATTATGAAGGAAATACGAATGCTCAATATCCCGTTATTTTATTTCTTCATGGCATTAAAAAACGCGGCAAGAATATTCGCATGTTGGATCATTACGGGCTAGTCTGGCATGCGGAGAAGCAGGGCGATTTTCCGTTCATCGTTGCAGCGCCGCAATGTCCAGCAGGTTCGGACTGGACGGAACAATTCGAAACGCTTCGTGCGCTTGTGGAAGAATTGGTTGCGGGTGATCTGCGCACTGACTCCGAGCGCGTCTATGTTTCTGGGTTCAGCCTGGGCGGAAACGGAGCGTTCGATTTTGCGGCCCGCGCACCCGAGCTAATCGCAGCTGCGGTGCCGATTGCGGGCTTTTACGATCCGAAGCTGGCGGAACGGTTAAAGGAAATGCCTATCTGGGCTTTTCATAGTGTAGATGATGATGTGGTGTCGGTCTCGCGAACGGAAGAGATGGAAGAAGCCATAACGGCGATAAATGGTAACATCAAGACGACTTACTACGAGGGTCTGCGCCATAGCCATCAAGTCATGTATGAAACCTATGGGCAGAACGAACTGATTGACTGGCTGCTGTCGCAAAAAAGAGTGCGTTAGGAAGCAATATCGGGCGTTTCTACCTTTTGAAGGTGGGGAGAACACTCCTTTTTAGCAGGTGAATCATTCATGAGGTATACTGTCTATTAGGTTAAATATTAAGAGCAGGCAGGTGCCCAAGGATGAATAGCGTCAATCAGCGCTGCTGGACATACATAGGTAGAGAAGAAGACAACTGCACGTACGCCACATTGGAGCCTTGCGCCGGTGAAGACTGCGATGGAGTGGCTATCGCCGAGCAAATCGTTGCCGATTATTTTGAGCGGTTTCCGGGGGAGACCGGCCCCGGTTGGATTCTCGTCGATACGTATTGGCTGGACCAAAACGTCAAAGCGATGCAGGCCTTTCAAAACAAAGTGAATGACTTGCTGGCCCGCTATCCCGAGCTCCAGTTGAACGCTTTTTTCTAAAGCAAAAACGCAAACCATACCAAACGCATGCGTTTGGTATGGTTTGCGCATGCGGTAGAGGCTAAGCGCTGAATTAGACTGGCAGCGTGCCGAAAAGAGTAAGTTGCATTCGCATTCCTGCACATGGCTGCCACAAGCTAAAGGGCGCGACTAAGGAGGCGTGATCGTACATGACCGCCTATGTCCCAAAGGACGCACTAAACATGATCATCCACTCGTCAAAGTAAGCACCATCCTAAATGACCACCACACACAAAAGTAATCATTATCCTAGGTGATTCATATGTAAAAGGCACCACACAGTAGAGTAGAGGAGCGCCGATTCTCTAAAGGCATTGTAATCGTACAATGCAGCCTTCCCTGAGGAGCTTCTAGCTACACCTTTCCTTCATGGATCAAATGTATATGAAAAATCATACATAATTTGAGCAAAATCGGAAAATCGGCGAATTATATGCGAAAAATCATATATAATTGCCCGATTTTTGTGAAATCGCGAAATTATATATGAAAAATCATACATAATTGCCGCGATGCCTCTTTTGATGAGTAAAAACGTTACATGGCGACGAAAAAGCAGGGGGCGCAACCGTAGCCACACCCACAGCTCGCGCCCGCATCAGCTCGCGCCCGCGTCAGCCCGCGCTCACGTTAGCTCGCGCCCGCATCAGCTCGCGCCCGAACCATAACCAGCCTTGCAATGTCCCCACTCAAACCCGGCCGGCACACGCCACTGCTAAAGTCAGCTCGGAAGCCTGTTCCGGTATTGCTGCGGCGTTTCTCCCGTGTACTTCTTGAACGAGTAGCTGAAATAATGGGCGTTCTCGTAGCCTAAATGCTCGGCGATTTCGAGCACCTTCATTTTTGTGTTTTTGAGCAGCTTTTTCGCCGAGCTCATCTTCGTTTCGATAATGTACTCGTTGATGGTTTCGCCGGTTTCCCGTTTGAATACCGCACACAAGTAGCTGGGCGACATATAGATTTCGTTCGCAATGTCGGCAAGCGAAATATTGTCCATGTAGCTTTGATTGACGTAGTTTTTAATACGCTCGACCAGCACATGATGCTTTTTATTGTACTTAGCGCCGTAATAGTCGGCGATGCACAAAAGCATAGCGCTTACATGATTTTTAATGTCAGTGAGAGTCTCAACCCGCATGACCGACTCCATGCAAGTCGTATAGCTTGCCGCAACCTCTGGGGATTCCCCTTCGGTCTCGCAAATTTCGCGGTAAGCGGTAATAATCAGCTCGAGAAACAATCCTCGAATATAGTCCTGGGAAAGCTGAGTTGCTTGTGCCAGCAGCACGCAATACTGCTCCAGCGCTTGCTTAGCCCGCGGCTTGTTGCCGGTCTTGATCTCGTCCAGCAGCAGCTTCTGCAGTTCCCCGAGCTTCAGATCGTTCATTTTGCCCATGATGCTGGAATCGGTGATGTCATTGATATGGATAACCGAACCGTTGCCCGTATAAAACTTGTAGCCGATCGCATTGCATGCGCGGTTATAGGAGAGACTTGCCGCCTCCATGCCAACGCTATGGCCGACCCCAATCGAAAGCGTAATCCCGTCAAAATCGAGCAGAAGCTGCTCGATGCTCTCGAAAATTTGCGCCATTCGCACTTCATTGCAATATTCTCCGCTTAGGATGATGACGAATTCGTTTTCCCGCGCGGTCGTGAAGCAGATGCCGGCTTGATAGTTGTTCAGCACTTGCTCGATTAAATTTTTGATGGAAAAGTTGAAAAAGTGAATCCGCTCGACGCCTTTTTTCTTCACCTTTAAGTCGTACTCGTCAATTTCCGCCACCGCCACCGCCATATCTTGACCGGATTGCAGCGGCAGACGGAAATAGTCGAGCCTCTCTTGCAGCTCCTCACTGCTCCCGATTGGCTCCATAATGAGCTGATTCAAAAACTTGTCGCGCATCAGCGCCATGTTTTCTTCCAGCTGTCGCTCCAGACGCTTCAGCACCTGCTCACGCTGAAACTCCATTTCGATCGCGTCGCGCACTTTTTTCAGAACGGCGACAACTTCCTTCAGCTGAATCGGCTTTAAAATATACCCCGCCGCCTGTACGTTCAACGCGATTCTGGCGTAGTTAAAATCCTGCACGCCGCTAATCAGAACCGTCTTCGTACGCATGCCGCTCTCCATCAGCTGATTGGCAACCTCGAGACCGTTGTAAAAAGGCATTTTGATGTCCGTCACCAAAATATCCGGCTGCTTTTCCATGCAAAGCTCCAGCGCTTCTTGTCCGTTCTCAGCGAGCCCAATTACTTTCATCCCAAGCTCGCTCCAAGGAATCGTATCGCATAATATTTCTTTGACCAAGTAATCATCATCAGCCAGAATAACCGTTAGCATCGTTCTCCTCCAAGTTAAGGCACGCTGGAATCGTAATTTCGACCGTGATTCCTTCCACCTGATTGTGTCTGTAACGAAGGCCAAAGTCTTCGCCGAAAGCGCTTTGCAGCCGCCGGTGAACATTGGTAATGGCAAAAGATTGTTGCTCGGACTCGTCGGAATTGAGCAGCTTGTTGAGTTCGTCCGCCTTCGCTTTCGTACCGGTGCCGTTGTCTGAGATGCACACAATGACTTTATCCGCCTCTTGCTTTGCGGTGATAGCGATTTCAAGTTCTCCCGTCTTTTGATGAAAGCCGTGAATGATCGAGTTTTCCACCAACGGCTGGATGACGAGCTTCACCGTCTTCGTCTTTCTCAGCTCGCGCGGCACTTGAATGGAATAGTGCAATTTTGGACCGAACCGCATGGACTGAATTTCGAGATAGCTGCTCGTATGACCCAGCTCTTCTTCAAGCGAAATGATATTTCGTCCCTTGCTAAGCGAATAGCGATAAAAATTAGCCAAGGAGCCGATCATATCGCTAATGACGGGCGTATTGTACTTAATCGCATATAAATTGATTGAATCAAGCGTGTTATATAGAAAATGCGGATTGATTTGCGCCTGCAAGGCTCGAAGCTGAGCATCTTTGGCCAGCAGCTCTGCCTTTTGCTTTTTCAAATCGCTGACGTACAGCATATCGATCAAGTCTTTGATTTGACGAATCATCCGTTTATATTGCTGAATCAGAAATCCGAACTCGTCCTTCTTATGATAGGCGATGTCGATGTCGAAATTATTGCCTCGCACGGTGCGCATAGACGCGACCAGCTTCGTAATCGGACTCGATATATTGCGCGACAGCAGAAAGGCTGCCAGCAAGGCGGTCGTCATACAAATGATTAGGACAAGCAAGACAATGCGAGTCAGCTGGAGCTGGTCGGAATTGATCTCGCTTAACCGCGTCATATTAATAATTTTCCACTCGATGTTGTCCAACTGCTTAGAGGAGACGATAACGGTTTTGCCTCTCCAATCCGCCCTCTCCAAGCCATTTGCCGCCGGATCGAGAGAATGGATAAATTGCTCCTCGTCGACGGAGTAGGGATCGCTGCTCATAATAATTTGATTTCGTTCGTCGAGAATAAAGATACGGCTCCCATTGGATGGCTTGTAATTGGATAACATGTCGTTTAGACTGGACTTTTCCAATTTAACCGTAAGCAAAGCCGCATAATCGTATTTATCCGCATTTTGCAAGCTGAACAGCCTTCTAGCGATGACAACCGGGGCGTCTCCCGGCTCCGCGTAGACCGACTTGTTTTTCCCGTTTAAATTTCTGTACCACGGTTCGTTCTCGATGGACTCGATATCCTGCACTTTAGTGGAGATATCGTATTTGCTATACTCCGGTCTGTCGATCAGATGAATCGTCGGTACGATGGACGAGTGGGGCGATGCGTAATAGTTCGATAAATAATAACTGTCGAGCGCGCGGTCGAGCTTAATGATTTGTAAAATGTTATCGGTCATATTGGTCGTCGGGCTCGCGCTCAATACTTCTTGAATCATTGGATTTAATGATATGAGCGTCGTCATTTCATCGATAAAAGCGAATCTTGTTTGGACAATCAGTCGAGCGGACTCGACGTTTTTCTCAATTAAATCATTCATTTTTTTCGTAATAATGCCGGTTGAGCCCATATAAACGACTACGGTTATAATAATGGATGGAATGAGAATGGAGGCAAGGAAATACAGCACCAACCTGTTGCGAATACTCATATGCACGGCGTCCGATTTGGCCCCTTTCGACAATGGTTACTTCCAGTTCCAGTATAGCAACCCCAAATCATGAACGACAAGGAGGTGAGGGAAACTGCGTAATATATCTAACTTTTTCCCTCAAGTTTTTGTATTTTAACCCCGGAGGAATCTTGATATTATTGCTCTTGCAAGCGCTTCAACTACGAATAAGAAGGAGGAACAGATTTGAACAGTAAGCGATTTCAAGGACGTGCAAGGGTGGGTCAAACCTTTTTGAGTCTTGTATTGCTGACGGGTGTATTGGCAGGCTGCGGCGGAAAAGATAATTCGCCAAGCGGTTCCGCCAATCCGGACGGCTCCGGCAATACGAAAATGGAAACGGTTCGCGTATGGACCAACGATGCCGGCTACAAGCCGGTGATGGAAGCCGCTATCGAAGCGTACAACAAAGGGCAAGGACTGCAGGACGGCATTAACATCGAGTATAAAGTGTTCGGCGGAGACTACAACGATGTGTTGAAGGTTGCGCTAGCCGCGAACCAAGCTCCCGAGCTTTATAAATTCGTAGGCACCGTCAAAGAGCCTTTCATTAACTCGGGCTGGATGCTGCCGATCGACGATTTGCCAGGCGGACCGGAATTTTTAGAGACATATAAAGATATTCTGATCAATGGCTATACGTCGTTCAAGGGCAAAACGTACAGCGTGCCTTACAAAGTACTGACGACTAAATTTGTTTACAACAAGGATCTGCTTAAAAAATCCGGCTACGAGCAACCGCCTGAAACTTGGGACGATGTCGTCGCCTACGCTAAGAAAATTACCGAGGACAATAAAGGAAACGCTTACGGTTACGGCGTTCACTTGAAGGATTCGGCGTCCTCCGGCAAATGGTACTTCGCTGCACAGTTTGCCAGCTCGGTCGGTCACATGGGTTACAACTTCAATGAGGGCAAATTCGCATTCTCCGACTTCAAAACGAATATTGAAAAAATTCTTCAAATGAAAGCGGACGGAAGCATTTTCCCAGGCGGCGAAGGCATGGGCAACGACGAGTTGATCGCTCAGTTCGCAGCAGGACGGATTGCAATGCTCCCGGGCGTTAACTGGGATGTAACCTCCATCGATAAGTTCTGGAAAGAGATCGGCAGCAGCTTTGAGCTTGGCGTAAGCGATACGCCGGTTATCGATAAGGCCAATAAGTATAAAAACTATGCGCAAATCGCCGATGCGCTTTGCGTAGGGCCAAGCGCGAACAAAATGCCGGAAAAAGCGATGAAAGTATATCAATTGTTCCATGACGATCAAATTTTGAAAGACATTCAAAACAATGAACTGGAATTCATCGCAAGAGCAGACATTCAAGCGCAAAAGCCTTCCAGCTTCACGAAAGCGGGCTATGCGGAATTCGGCGACACGTCCAATTCGTATTTCACGCTGACGCCTCCGGACGGTGGCATTACGGTTGAGGGGCAGCCTTATCAGAACACGCTGGTCAACATGATTGCTGGTTCGCCTACCGCCGACATTGCAGCTGTTCTCGCGGATTTGGATAAACGCTACAACACTGCGCTTGAGAAAGCGATTGCCGACGGCTTGGATATGACAATCTACATCGATAAGAACTGGAGTACGAAAGCGGAATAACGCAAACGCAGCAACGGCGGAGAGGATGACGTCATGCTCTCCGCTTTTTCACAGAAAGGAGGCATCCCAGGTATGACCTTTTTCAAGCGCAAAACGAAGCATCAAAGCCTGTACCGGAAAGATGCCATTCAATCCTATTTAATGCTTGCTCCCATGCTCATCGGATTTGCTCTGTTCACCGTGTACCCGATGATTTGGCTGATTCAATGGTCTTGGTTCGACTATGACGGCATGAGCACGCCGAAGTTTATTGGACTTGAAAACTATATTCGCGCCTTTACACGCGATCCGCATTATTGGGAATCACTTGAAAATACGTTTTATATCGTTATTGCCAAATTTATAATCGAAATCCCGCTCGCTTTATTTCTGGCGATTATTCTAAACGGCAACAAAAAAATCAATTCGTTTTTCCGAACGCTGTTTTTCTCTCCAACGATCGTCAGTACGGCTATCGTAGGCATCGTATTTTTCCTGATGTTCGAGCCGTTTATGGGCTCTGTGAACCAGTTGCTAAAGGCGTTCAACATTATTGACACCAATATCAATTGGTTCAGCAACAAGTGGTTGGCCGATTTTGTCATCGTCATCGCAAGCGTATGGAAAGGGTTCGGCATTAATATGATTTTCTTCATCATGGGACTGCAGAACATCTCTCAAGAAATATACGAGTGTGCGGATATCGACGGCGTAAACAAGTGGAACCGATTTACGAAAGTTACGCTGCCGATGCTGGCATCGACTGGCAAAGTTGTCATGATGCTCTTTATCGTCAACAGCATTAAAATGTCCGACCTCGTTCTCGTTTTGACGAACGGACAGCCTGGCGGCACCACCGAAGTCGTCATGTCGTACACGTTCAAATACTTCTTCTCGTACGGCGCAGCCGATGCTATCAGTCAATACGGCTACTCCTCGGCGCTTGCCGTTATAACGGCACTTATACTAACCGTTATCGTGAGTCTGTATTTGAGGCTGACCAGAAATATGGGAAATCACTACTAAGGGGGCGAACAGATGAAGACGAGAAAGACATTAGAAGCCATCCCGAAATATATTTTTCTTGCACTGCTCGCCGCGCTGGTCGTTTTCCCTATTTTTTATGTAGTGGTCAGCTCTTTGAAAAACACGGCAAGTATTTTGGCTTCCAGCTCGTTTTTTCCTAAAACAGTAACATGGGACAATTATGTCCGGGCATGGAACTTATCGAATTTTAAAGTGTATACGTGGAACAGCATTTACATGTGCGGCATTATTGTACTCGGCACAATTGTTACTTCGATTTCATCCGGTTACGTGTTCTCTCGCGGCCGGTTTATGGGTAAAAAGCCGCTGCTTGCGCTCATAACGTTTTCGATGTTCATCTCGGCAGGAAGTCTGTATCTTTATCCGCAGCTGAATATCGCCAAGGCGCTGAATCTGAGCAGCTCGTTGTGGGGCGTTATCATCATTTATATCTTCGGGATCAACGTTACGAATCTATATTTGGCGAAAGGCTTCATCGACGGCATTCCGAGGGAGATCGACGAGGCGGCCCGGGTCGACGGCTCCAGTTTTTTCGGAATATTCTGCAGAATTATTTTTCCGCTCACGAAGCCATTGATCGCAACTGTCGGATTGCTCGCCTTCATGAACTCGTGGAACGATTACTTGCTGCCAATGGTGTTCACACTGGGCAACCCGGATAAGCAGCCGCTCGTCGTCGGCATCGTGTCGATGAAGAGCTCGGGCGAATCCGTTACCTCTTGGGATCTCATGATGGCGGGTACCGTTATGGCCGTTATTCCAATGCTCGTCGTCTTCATTGCATTAAACAAGTATTTCGTTTCGGGGCTCACAAGCGGCGCCGTTAAAGGGTAAGAAACTACAAAATCCATAATGGACAGGGGATATTTGCAATGACAGAACAGTTGATTACAGGCGTACTTCCAGCTCTTATTACACCGTTGGACAAAGACGGCAACGTGAAAACGGAACTGGCACAGCCATTGGTAGACATGTATGTAAAACAACAGGCTGACGGCCTCTACATGCTCGGTTGGACGGGCGAAGGCGAACACCTCAGCGTAGAGAAGAGAAAACAATGGGCGGCGGCGGTGCTTGCGGCTGCAAAAGATAAACTGCCGGTATTCGTTCATGTCGGCTACAACCGCAATCTGGATGACTCGATTGAACTGGCTGCTCATGCGGCTGAGCACGGCGCTTACGCAGTATCCTCGGTCGGTATTTCCGAAGAGGCTTCCTTGGAGGACAACGTTGCGTATTTCAAACGGATTGCGGCTGCAGCGCCTAATGTTCCTTTCTATATCTACTGGGTGGCAATGGGCAAAACGCTGACGGGCGGCACAGAGATCGATCCGCCGGCGCTGCTGGAAGCTTTGAAAGAGGTTCCGACGTTCCGCGGCATCAAGTTCACGGACAACAACTTCTACATTTTGGAGCGGTTCAAGAAGTACCGTCCGGACCTTAACATCTTGACTGGCGCGGACCAGTTGGCGATCTGCTCGCAATACATGGGCTCCGACGGCAATATTGGGGCGCTGCAAGCTGTTACTTGCTATCACTTCAAAGTGATGATGGAGAAAATCAACGAAGGCAAATACGACGAAGCTCGTGAGCTCCAATATCGTGCTAACGATGTCAACGAGGCATATTCCCGTGCTGCAGTCGGCGCACTGCCAGGCATCAAGCTGCTGCTGGAGAAAGTATTCGGCATTCCAGCCGGCTACTGCTCGCCAACCGGTCCATATGCTGGCATCGCGCACTCGGAAGCGGACGGCGGCGACGGCGCTGCCGAGCTGGTAGAGCTGTTCAGAAAGAACATTTTGGTGAACGAGTAAGATCGGAACGAGTGAGATCGGATTGAGTGAGATCGGATTGAGTAAGATCGGAACGAGTAAGATAGGTTGATGCGGCGAGCTTGCCGCATGTGGAGAGGGGCTGCCGGCTAATGCCGGCAGTCTTTTTGTTTTTAATAGGGTGGGTTCTAGATTGGTAGTAAGAGGAGGGCAGTTGGACTATTAGAGGAGCTTATTGATATGAATGAGTGCGGTTTTTTGGCACCTCGTGCATCTCCCAGCGCGAGGTGCGGCGCCACATCAACCACATTTAAGTATGCAAAAACGCTCCTCGAAAGGAGCGTTTATTAATAGAAGATATGCGATTAAGTGCTGCTGTATTTAGACAGTGTTTTGTTGTTCTTTAAGACGTTATACAAGCGATATAGACTAGTTGCTGCTGCGGCGCGGGTAAATTTCTGTTTCGGATAGAAGTAGCCTTTGTTAGCGGTCAAAATGCCTAAGATTTTGGACAAGCTGTATGCACTGAAGGAAAAAGTATGCTGTGGTTACGCAACCGTACAATGAGGGAAAGACGAGTTGTTCATTATATATGATATTTCATACATAATTTTCGATTTAGAAGAAAATCGGCGCATTATGTATGATTTTTCATATATATTTATCGATTTTTCTAATTTTGTTAAAATTATATATGATATTTCATATATAATCGGTTTGTGGAAGCATGACACGTGTCTAAATGAATAATACGATGGTCATGAAGATAGGAAACGTAAAGTGTAGTAGTGTAGTTACAAGCATATAGTCCTGGAATTCGAACTTGTGGAAACGTGGTGCGAATGTGAAGCTCACATAAAATCCCTAGAGCATTCGCACCAAAAAATGTAGTAAAATATGATGGAAATCTATTTCAATTAGTTTACTTTTTTTGAAATATGATTGTTTTGATTTGATTTTACTATTTGAATTGCTCATTCGGGCGAATTCGGATAGAAAATCGCTGTCGCACCTCGCTGAGGTGCGTGGATTGAAATAATCGTTTTAACTGCCGCCTGGTACTGTTCTAAGTCGCACCTCGCTGAGGTGCGTGGATTGAAATCTCCCAAGAGCCGCGCCGCGCCGCGCCGCAATCTATCAAGTCGCACCTCGCTGAGGTGCGTGGATTGAAATACGATGTATGTCTCGTTAATCTCTAAATCCTTTGTGTCGCACCTCGCTGAGGTGCGTGGATTGAAATACGCGCTCCGCGCTCCTCTCGGCGGGGCTACCGTTGTCGCACCTCGCTGAGGTGCGTGGATTGAAATTGCTATATCTGCATCGACCTCGACGATTGCACTGGTCGCACCTCGCTGAGGTGCGTGGATTGAAATTATTTTTTAGTAAAAAAATAACCACCGACAATAGTCGCACCTCGCTGAGGTGCGTGGATTGAAATCGAATGAAGATCGGGCGGCGGCGCTGTCCGTCGTCGTCGCACCTCGCTGAGGTGCGTGGATTGAAATTCCGTTGTAGCAAGCGGAAAATGGAACCTGTGCTGGTCGCACCTCGCTGAGGTGCGTGGATTGAAATGTAAATGACGAGGGTTATCAAAATCTATGGTTAAGTCGCACCTCGCTGAGGTGCGTGGATTGAAATGTCGCCAAGCGCCGGCGCAAGTCGATTGTCGGCGTCGCACCTCGCTGAGGTGCGTGGATTGAAATTCGTTACCCGGTTGCTCAAGCTTGAAAAGGGTGAAAAGTCGCACCTCGCTGAGGTGCGTGGATTGAAATGATATCCCCTTAGCGGTGACACCGAACCAGTAACCGTCGCACCTCGCTGAGGTGCGTGGATTGAAATAGTAAACTGCGGAAAGTGACGCCTAGATCGGCCTGTCGCACCTCACTGAGGTGCGTGGATTGAAATATTTTACTGATGGCGAATGGTGGCATTATGCAACGTCGCACCTCACTGAGGTGCGTGGATTGAAATGTTAAGTTGGGCGTGCCGACTCCATAAGTCGCGGGTCGCACCTCACTGAGGTGCGTGGATTGAAATGCGTCGCCGTAAACGGTAGGATTGTAATATTTGTGTCGCACCTCACTGAGGTGCGTGGATTGAAATGATCCGTCCGGCATGTAATCGAGAATCCCGTCCATGTCGCACCTCACTGAGGTGCGTGGATTAAAATCGAGTACGCCTGCGGGCGCTGGGTATATCGTGATCGTCGCACCTCACTGAGGTGCGTGAATTGAAATCAATCAAAACTAAGAAGCTACAAAACTGCCTTAGGGTTGAGTATAGTAGCTTCTTTTTTATTTTGATTTTAGGTAAAAGCGAGAGGAGAATAATCCATAGTTACAATTAGAGAAGTCTTTTTTAATAGGTCACATTATGAATTCGATAGAACGTGTTGTTAATATAATCAAATATTAGTATATTTAAGGAAGGAGGTGCTTTCGTCATGGTTCATATGGCGCATATTCGCCAAAGCGATAAGGAGATCCAGCCTGTTAAGGATCATCTGCTCCAAGTGAAGCGGCTGGCGGAGAGTTTTGGCGTCAAAATAGCCCTGAAACACGTTGCAGGTTTGGCCGGCATGCTGCATGACATGGGTAAGTACACGCCGGATTTCCAGCACTATATTCAGGAAGCAGTGGAGCATCCAGAAGCGCCGCCAAAACGAGGCAGCGTCGATCACTCCACCGCTGGTGGCAAGCTGCTTTTCGATTTATTTCACCGAGATGCATCTGATCCTTTTTACCGCATCTTAGCTGAAATTGTAGGGAATGCGATTATTTCACATCACTCTTCCTACTTGCACGATTTCTTGAACGAGAGTTTAGAATCCGACTATTTACGACGTGTACAGGACAAACAGCTAGATCCGGAACAATTCAAACAGGCGAAAATGTATTTCTTTGATCAAGTCATGAGCGAGGACGAGCTTAAATCTTACGCGAAGAAGGCAGTGGAAGAATTGAAAGCATTTCTATCACCAGCCTCCTCCATTAGCATCGAGAGCCAGCTGATGTTTCTCAGTAAGTTTATTTTTAGCACTTTGCTTGATGCAGATCGCACCGATACAAGGTTGTTCGAGGAAAATCGTCCGCCTGAGCCTGAGCTCGATCATCTTTCACTGTTCACCGGATACTATAATCTTTTGCTAGCGAAACTGACTCGATTTCAATCGGACGAGTCTGCTCAAAAGCCAATCAATCTTCTTCGGACAAAAATGTCTGAAAAATGCGACGAATTCGCCCTGAAGCCTTCAGACATTTATACCTTATCGATTCCGACAGGCGGCGGTAAAACATTGGCCAGCCTGCGCTACGCTTTAAGACATGCAATCGAATACGGCAAAAAACATATCATTTATGTTGTGCCTTACACGACTATTATCGAACAAAATGCAGGCGAGGTAAGGGAATTGTTGAAGGACGACGCGCACATTTTAGAGCATCATTCCAACGTCGTCGACGATCCGGACGATGAGGACGAAGAACTGGAGGGACGCATTTCGCATCGTCAGAAGTGGAAGTTGGCTAAAGATAATTGGGATTCGCCTATCATTTTTACGACAATGGTACAGTTTCTAAACGTGTTCTACGCCAAAGGAAGCCGAAACGTACGCAGATTGCATAATTTAAGTGAATCCGTCATTATTTTCGACGAAGTGCAAAAGGTGCCGATTCCTTGCGTGTCGTTATTTAATCATGCGCTTAATTTTTTGAAAACACGGGCTCGCTCCAGTCTCGTCTTATGCACCGCCACTCAACCGGCATTACAATTTGTGCAGCATAAGCTGGACATTGACGGGAATGCCGAAATGATCGACCGTCTGGATGAAGTGGTAGATGCATTCAAGCGAGTAGAGATCATTGATCAAGCTACGGAAGAAGAAACTACCACCGATAGTTTGGCCGACTTTGTGCTGAAGAAGTTGGAAGAGGTGCAGAGCGTTCTTGTTATTTTAAATACAAAGAGCGTCGTATCTGCTTTGTACGGACGATTGCAGGAAAGCGGAGTTCCGCTGTATCACTTGAGTACAGCTATGTGCGCAGCTCATCGGAATGACATTTTGGAAGAAGTAAAACAACGTCTCAAAAATCAAGAAAAAGTTGTCTGCATTAGTACACAACTGATCGAGGCCGGTGTCGATGTTAGCTTCGAATGCGTCATTCGCTCGCTTGCCGGACTCGATTCCATTGCGCAAGCGGCAGGCCGTTGCAACCGTCACGGCAAAGACACTTTACGAGAAGTCTATGTTATCGATCATGCAGAAGAAAATTTGAAGCATTTGCCGGAAATCGCGGCAGGAAAAGAAATTACGAGACATATTTTAGTGGATTTAAAGGCAAATCGAACATACCACGGCGGACATCTTCAATCGGAGCAGGCGATAGCAACTTATTTTCAACAGCTTTATACAAAGTATGATACCGATTTGGACTATTGGGTTCAGAGAGTAGGTAAAAAGATGACCGAGTTGTTGTTCGGCAACTATGATCAGAACAGTTATTTTAAAGCCTATAAACAAAATATGAGTAAGAGGTTACCTCTGGTCATTGCCAACAGCTATCGGACAGCTGCGGATCATTTTGAAGTGATCGATAGTCCCGGCACGGCTGTCATCGTTCCTTATGGTGAAAAAGGAGAAGAGATTATCGCGTCCTTGAATGGCGAAGCTAACATTGAAGACTTGTCGAGATGGATGCGAGAGGCTCAGCAATTCATGGTCAATTTGTTTCCTCATGAAAAGTCTGCTCTAGATCGAAATGGAGGAATTAGGTACTTGCAGGATGGAAAAATATTGGCACTTACAGAGAGTGCCTATGATAGTGAACGGGGTTTGAATCTGAATAACAATAGTGGATTTTCTTTGAAAATGTATTAGAACCTATCTGAGAAAAGGACAGGTTCTAATATCATAAACTATATATTTCAATCCACGCCATTGGCGACAAGTCATTATAACATGAGAGACGATTCAATCAATAATTCATATAATTTATAATAAATTTATATTGACCAAATTCCCATCAATGGTTACAATTGGTTTAGAATAAATTGGAAGGAGGTTATGCTATGCGAAACGGCGTAGAGTTTGTTGTTCACGGCCCGTATGCTCTTTTCACCGACCCACTGACTAAGTTGGGCGGTGAAAAGCTCACCTATCAAGTACCTACCTATCAAGCATTGAAGGGAATCGTAGAAAGCATCTATTGGAAGCCTACCTTAATTATGATTGTAGACGAGGTTCGGATCATGAAGGCGATTCGCATGGAGTCAAAGGGTGTTCGTCCGATCGAGTACGGCGGAGGCAATACGCTGGCTAACTACACGTATCTTCGTGATGTATCTTATCAAGTAAAAGCCCATTTTGAATTTAACCCGAACCGTCCGGACTTGGCTCACGATCGGAACGAAAATAAGCATCATAATATTATGAAGCGCTGTTTACAGGCTGGTGGGCGAAGAGATATTTTTCTCGGCGCAAGAGAGTGCCAGGCTTACGTGGAACCGTGCGTATTTGGCGAGGGTGATGGCTTCTACGACGAGTATGGAGAGATCCATCTCGGCACTATGGTTCATGGCATTAACTATCCAGATGAGACTGGTAGAAATCAATTAGAAGTGCGGCTTTGGAGTCCGGTGATGAAGAACGGAATCATCGAGTTCGACAAGCCTGAGGAATGCCCGAAGATACGAACGGTTGCGGAGATGAGTCCGAAGCGGTTCAATCGTGAAAATGTGCAATCGGTAGACGAGCTATACGCTCAACTCGAGGAGGGCGGAGATCGGTGAGCTGGCTGTTGAATCTTTATCAAACCTATGAATCGAATTTAGGAAGCGTAGGCGAGATCCAGAGAAGATATAACGATCAGGAATATACGCTTCTGCCCATCTCGCATACGACGCAAACTGCTCATATCGAAGTGTGGGTGACGGAGGACGGCGAGTTTTACGATGCGAAAGTCATTACGGATAAGGAGAAAAGAAATACTTTAATTCCTTGTACTGAAGACTCGGCAAGCCGGGCCGGCTCAAAAATTGCACCTTACCCACTGCACGATAAGCTGAGCTACGTCGCAGGGGATTTTGTTGCTTACGGAGGCCAGATCAAGAAGGAGGAGCCATTCTCCTATTATATTGCCAAATTAAAAGAATGGGCGGAATCACCTTACGCGACATCTAAAGTCATCAGCATTTATCGCTATTTAAATAAAAGAAGGCTTATTCAAGATTTGGTAGCTCGCAAGGTAATTGCCTTGAATTCCGACAATCAATTAATCGACAAGTGGGATAAGAAGTACGAGGCGTTGTACGAATCGAAGCCTGACATCTTTTCGGCCGTAACGGGTGAACAGGAGAGTGCTTTTGTTCGATTCAATGTCTACTCTCCGGACAAAGTAGTAACAGACGTTTGGAAGGATCGCGATATGTATGATTCCTTCATCCGGTTTTACAGGGAGCAGCTTGGTGACGAAGATTTTTGCTTTGTAACGGGGGAATCGCGGCCAAGTACGGACAAGCATGCCAACAAGATTAGAAACGCGGCGGACAAAGCGAAGCTGATATCGGCTAATGATTCCAGCGGTTTTACGTATCGTGGAAGATTTAATGAAAGCCGCCAAGCGGCTAGCATCAGTTACGATGTTTCCCAAAAGGCGCATAATGCTTTGAAATGGCTCATTAATCGCCAAGGTAAGGTCATTGATCAACGGGTTTTTCTTGTCTGGGGAAATGAGGAATTGGACGTTGCCGAAGCGGGGGACGATTCCTATACACTATTCCCGGAGGTAACGGTTGCGAAGGAAGCGATCTCCTTCACTAACGAGGAATACGCCAGACAATTCACTAAAGCATTGGATGGTTATAGCAATGGTTTGTCCAAGAAAGGCTTTAAGGATGCAAAAGTAAATATTCTTGTGCTCGATTCGGCCACGACTGGACGTATGGCGGTTCTCTACTATCGCAATCTGAACAAGGAGTTTTACTTGGAGAAGCTCATCAAGTGGCATTCCACTTGCCGTTGGTTGCATCGCTATCGGAAAAATGACGAGGGTGACTATTTACAATTTTTCGGCGCTCCCTCTACGAAAGACATTGCTTTTGCCGCCTACGGCTCGAATGCTAACGATAAGCTGGTGAAGGGCTTGATAGAGCGCATGCTGCCATGCATGATTGATGGCCACAACATTCCAAAAGACATTGTCCGAAGCGCTTACCACAGGGCAAGGAATCCCGTGGCGATGGAGGCTTGGGAGTGGGAGAAAACGCTCAGCATTGCTTGTGCACTCATTAATCAAAAGGAGGAAATCGGCGTGGCACTAGATGAAACGAATAGAGACCGCAGTTATTTATTCGGACGTTTGCTTGCAGTGGCGGATGTTCTGGAAAGAAGAGCGCTTGGCAGGGATGAGAAACGTGCAACCAACGCGATCCGTTATATGAATGTGTTTGCGAGCCATCCGGCAAGGACATGGGAAACGATTCAGAAAAGCATTCTGCCGCATCAAGTTAGATTGGGTACGACATTGACCTTTTGGAACAAGCTAATCGACGAGATTACTTGGTTGATTCCGAGCGAAGATTTCAACAATAAGAGGCTGTCCGAACAGTATTTACTCGGGTTTTACAGTCAGCGCTATGCGCTCTATCAGAGTAAAGAATTGAAAGAAAATGAAATCGATGCGAATGAAGCATCCAACTAAAAGGAGTGATCGAACATGACAGTATTGGATCATAAAATCGATTTTGCGGTCATTTTATCGGTAAGCAAGGCGAATCCGAATGGCGACCCATTGAACGGAAATCGTCCTCGGCAAAATTACGACGGTTACGGCGAAATTTCCGACGTTGCGCTGAAACGGAAAATCAGAAACCGTCTGCAAGATTTGGGAGAATCGATCTTTGTCCAGTCCAACGACCGTAAGTCCGACACTTACGGCAGCTTGCGTGAGCGTGCCGATGCCAATCTGGAGTTGGAGAAAATCATGAAATCAAAATCGGTATCGAACGACGAATTTGCCGGTATCGCTTGCCAGGAGTGGTTGGACGTGCGCAGCTTCGGCCAAGTGTTTGCCTTCAAAGCGGATAGCAAGGGAGGCGGCGTATCCGTTGGAGTCAGAGGTCCCGTTTCCATTCAGACCGCTACAAGTCTGGAGCCGATCGATATTACAAGCACACAAATTACAAAGAGTGTTAACTCAGAACCGGGAAAAGACAGAGGCTCGGATACAATGGGCATGAAGCATCGCGTCGATTCTGGCGTGTATCTTTTCTATGGCAGTATCAATACCCAGCTTGCTGAGAAAACCAGCTTCACCAATGAGGATGCAGACAAAATTAAGGAAGCACTTCGTACATTGTTCGAAAATGACGCCTCTTCCGCGCGGCCGGAAGGCAGTATGGAAGTTCACCGTGTTTATTGGTGGGAGCATTCGTCCAAGCTCGGACAGTATTCGTCGGCGAAGGTGCATCGTTCGCTTGTTGTCGATAGAAAATCGGATGAGCCGAAATCATTTGATGATTATGACTTTTCGATACACCCACTGGATGGACTAAAGGTCCAGGTACTTGATGGACAATAACGAAGACGATTCGTATTTACTATTGTCCGGCATTCAGCACTTTCAGTTTTGCAAGCGGCAGTGGGCACTTATTCATATCGAACAGCAGTGGGAGGAGAACGTAAAAACGGTTGAAGGCCAGCATTTGCACCGAAATGCGGATCAACCTTTTACAAGAGAAAAAAGAGGAGACAAGCTTGTCGTACGCGCAATGCCGGTGAAGTCAGAAGCTCTCGGAATTACCGGCATATGTGATGTCGTCGAATTCGTTCGAGATGAGGAATATGGCGTTGAAATTCCTCATCTTGGAGATGGGAGATATTCGGCCTATCCCGTCGAATACAAACGCGGCAAGCCGAAATCCAAGGATGAAGACATTATGCAGCTGGCAGCTCAGGCGGTTTGTTTGGAAGAAATGCTCGTATGTGATGTGAATACGGGCTTTCTTTTTTACAACGAGATCAAGCATCGGGTTGAAGTCGATATAACGGATGATATGAAAGACAAGGTCAAGCGGGTTTTCTCCGAAATGCGGGATTACTATATGAGGAGACATACGCCGAAAGTGAAAACCGGTACGTTCTGCCGCAGCTGTTCCTTACAGCATGTTTGCTTGCCGGAAATCATGAATAAACGCAGCGTCAAAAGCTACATTGAGGGGAAACTAGTTGAATGAAAAAGCTCCTTAATACGTTGTATGTTACGCAGTCGGATGTTTACTTATCGTTGGATGGAGATAATATCGTGCTGCTGAAAGAGCAAGAAAAGCTAGGCAGATTGCCGCTGCATAACTTGGAATCAATCGTCTCTTTTGGCTATACCGGAGCAAGTCCCGCATTGATGGGCTACTGTGCAGAACGGAATATTTCGCTTGTTTTTATGACGACCACCGGAAGATTTTTGGCGAGAGTTATCGGCGAGAGCAGAGGCAACGTTGTGCTTAGGAAAAAGCAATACATGCTTTCAGTGGACGAGACGCAGTCTGCTAGAATGGCACGCAATTTTATTTTAGGCAAAATTTATAACCAAAAATGGATGCTTGAACGTGCGACAAGAGATTATCCGCTCCGTATTCAAGTTGAAGAATTTAAAGAAACATCCGCCCATCTATCGTCGATGATGCAGGTGATTCGAGCTTGCGAGGATCTGGGCGAATTGAGAGGATTGGAAGGGCAGGCGGCTTACAGCTATAACCGGCTTTTCGATTCGATGATTTTGCAGCAGAAAGAGGATTTCTATTTTCATGTCCGATCCCGCAGACCTCCACTCGATAACGTGAATGCGATGCTGTCTCTTGCCTATACGCTGTTGGCAACGGATGTAGCTGCGGCTTTGGAAGGGGTCGGTTTAGATGCTTATGTTGGTTTCCTGCACCGCGACCGGCCCGGCCGAGTGTCGCTTGCATTAGATGTCATGGAGGAGCTTCGGGGCGTTTTTGCGGATAAATTCGTTTTAACGCTAATTAATAAGAAGATGGTAGATAAAGATGACTTTTTCAAGAAAGAGAACGGTGCGGTTCTCATGCGGGACGAGGCGAGGAAAAAGTTTTTGGCTGCGTGGCAGAGTAAGAAGCAAGAGAGCATAAACCATCCATATTTGGGTGAAAAAATCTCTTGGGGATTGGTACCGCACGTTCAAGCCTTGCTGCTGGCCCGTTACTTGCGCGGCGATCTGGACGAATATCCGCCATTCCTTTGGAAGTAGGTGAACTAACTGCTAGTACTCATTACGTATGATGTCAGCACGGTGAGTCCCACTGGTCAAAGAAGATTGCGGCAGGTGGCGAAGGCTTGCCAAAACTATGGGCAGCGAGTACAGAACTCTGTATTTGAGTGCATCCTGGACAACACGCAATTTACCATTCTAAAGCTTCAATTGTTATCTATCATTGATGAGAAGCAAGATAGTTTGAGGTTTTATAGGCTGGGTAACAACTATAAAAGTAAAATCGAACATATTGGCATAAAAGAATCATTAGATATGGAAGGGCCGCTCATTTTGTAGTGCGAATTCGTGGTGCGAATGTGAAGCTCACATGAAAACCCCGGGACATTCGCACCAAAAAAAGCGGCAAAATGAGAGTGAAGGTATAGCTGTTTATTGGATTGTTTTAAACATTTGATTGTTTTTCTGTGTTTTCACCGGGATAATTGCTAAATCGGGTGGATTCAGAAATAAAATCGCTGTCGCACCTCGCTGAGGTGCGTGGATTGAAATCATTGCAAAAGGTACGAGCGGCTATGCCGAAATGGTCGCACCTCGCTGAGGTGCGTGGATTGAAATATCCTGTCCGGATCAGTGCTCGAGAAGGTGTAGATGTCGCACCTCGCTGAGGTGCGTGGATTGAAATAACTTGCACTTGTATCTGTTGTTGCATGGCGTCACGTCGCACCTCGCTGAGGTGCGTGGATTGAAATAGTCGGACAAGGTTAAAAAATAATTCAATCTGCTGTCGCACCTCGCTGAGGTGCGTGGATTGAAATAATATCCCAACAATTGGATTCGCAGGGTCGATGGGGTCGCACCTCGCTGAGGTGCGTGGATTGAAATACAATATTGACACATTTTCATTTTTAGCCCTTTTGTCGCACCTCGCTGAGGTGCGTGGATTGAAATTTCTCGACCAGCTTACGGACATTTTCATCGTTAAGTCGCACCTCGCTGAGGTGCGTGGATTGAAATCCGTTCCGGAAGCCTCTGTGTTGCCCCCATGGAGTCGCACCTCGCTGAGGTGCGTGGATTGAAATGCTGAAATCGACTATACGCCGGGACCTCTTCGTGTCGCACCTCGCTGAGGTGCGTGGATTGAAATTTGAGGTTAATTAATGAGAGTTTATTTTTTAGTTGTCGCACCTCGCTGAGGTGCGTGGATTGAAATAGTTTTTCCAGGATGTAGTCGGGTACCGCGCCCAAGTCGCACCTCGCTGAGGTGCGTGGATTGAAATATCATTTCGGACTTTAACAAGAGTCTGATATCGAGTCGCACCTCGCTGAGGTGCGTGGATTGAAATAAGTCCTGCACCAACCTTATACGTACGCTGCCAGCCGTCGCACCTCGCTGAGGTGCGTGGATTGAAATTTCGACGAGGCGGAACGCATTTGCACGGTCAAAGTGTCGCACCTCGCTGAGGTGCGTGGATTGAAATTTTCTGCTGCGCTCCGAACGGGGCAGATCCGCTTGCGTCGCACCTCGCTGAGGTGCGTGGATTGAAATATTAAGTTACTTAATAGTAAACACACTATCCACCGTCGCACCTCGCTGAGGTGCGTGGATTGAAATTATCATAATCGACAAAGATTGACAGCAAAAAGTTGTCGCACCTCGCTGAGGTGCGTGGATTGAAATCCGATTGCCGGATAATTCCGTTTTCCTGGACGTAGTCGCACCTCGCTGAGGTGCGTGGATTGAAATTCAATACGCTTCGCACTATCCTTGACCACTTGTTGTCGCACCTCGCTGAGGTGCGTGGATTGAAATGTGATAGTGCTTAGTTTCTGGGTGGTTTGCAGCAGTCGCACCTCGCTGAGGTGCGTGGATTGAAATAATCTGTTCATGTAGCTCTGACCCAACTCCAGTCAAGGTCGCACCTCGCTGAGGTGCGTGGATTGAAATAAAAAATGGGGCGTTACGATCCTTATTGTTATTGGCGTCGCACCTCGCTGAGGTGCGTGGATCGAAATCAATTGGCCGGATTTTCCGGGTCTGTGGTGAAGTAGGACACATCAATTCCAATTTCCCCTAACCATATCTGCCATTGAAATCTTCATCCCCAACTGTACCGCCTGTTCCCACAGGCGGTATTTTAATTTCCGATAGGAATAGTAAAATTAATTCTTGACATTCCATTAACCCTGTTTATAATATTGATATATAATACTTAGTTATCAAAATATAATAATATAGAGACTGACCTAACGAATGGAGGTCTCATTTTTCCCGCTACAACTACAACGGGGAAAATGGGACCTTTTTTTGTTGCCCGAATCATAAGCGTGCTCCATTTACGATAAGGCGGGGCGGCTAATCAAACAGAAGGCGGTTCATCTATACAAAGGGGGCATCGCAACAAGGCAGCAGAACACCTATTTCCGGATTTTCAACTGCAACGCATTGTATCAACCAAAAAAATAGAAAAAGTTAAGAGAGGGATTGGGAGAAATGAAAGTAAACACGAAGAAGTTCACATGGTTTTCATCTGTCTTGGTATTAATGATCGTAGTATTGCTATCCGGCTGCGGACAGCAAAACAACAAAAAAACGGAAGAACTGTCGCCGGCCGCAGCCTCGACTGCTGCTCCTGAGACGAACAACGCGTCCGCTGACGACGAGAACACTCTCGAAAAAATTAAAAAAGCCGGCAAAATCGTCATCGGTACCGGCGGCAACTATCGTCCTTTCAACTATATGAATGAAAAAAATGAGCTGGTCGGCTTCGATATTGAATGGGGAAAAATCATAGCGGAAGGACTCGGCGTCGAGCCGGAGTTCGTAACAGGCCAATTTTCCGGATTAACCCCAGGCTTGCTGGCCGGTAAATTCGATATATTGCTCGCAGGCGTGAACGTCACGGACGAACGCAAAAAATCGGTAGACTTCGCCGAGCCTTATGCTCGCGACGGCGTCGTAGCCGTTGTGAACAAAGAAGGCAAAAACAATCCGACGGACATCAGAGATCTGGAAGGCAAAGTAGTCGGTGTTATTGCAGGAGCGACAGCGCAGGCGGTTGTGAAAGAAATCGGCGGGTACAAAGAAATCAAGGAATATCCGGGCGAAACGGAAGTATTCATGGATCTGATCAACAAGCGCGTCGATCTCGTATCGATCGGCCGGGACGCGGCTGGCGACTATATCAAAACAGCGGCTCAAGGCAGCCAGCTGGAAATCGCAGGCGACCCGTACAAGTTCGTTGACGTGGCTATTCCACTTCGCAAAAACAACGCCGCTCTCAAGGAAGCGATCGACAAAATCATTCTGGAGAAGAAAAGCGACGGCACCTATCAACGGCTGGCGGAAGAGCATTTCGGCCTGCAATTCGATAAGTAAGTAAGTAAGGGTTCTTTTTATTAAAACTAACGGCTTCGGCATCCCGGAGGCAAGCTTCGGGCGGTCGGAGCTGTTTCCGGATCATTTTTAGAAAGGAGGCGGCAGGCTTTGGACTTCGAAACGGTCGCACAAGTACTCCCTTTTTTGACGCAAGGCGCACTGGTTACTTTTGAAATCTCATTTCTTGCTCTTCTGATTGGCACGCTGCTTGGCTTCGTACTGGCTGCGCTGCGCTTGTCGCACAACAAGTTCGTTCGCTTGTTCACGATCGTGTACGTATGGTTTTTCCGCGGCATTCCGATTTTGATGGTGCTTGTATTCATTTACTATACGCCGCCTTTTGGTATAACGCTGTCTGCTTTTGCCGCCGGTTTGTTAGGGTTGTCTCTGAATGCGGCTGCCTACAAGGCGGAAATTATTCGTACGGGCATATTGGCTATTCCAAAAGGACAGATCGAAGCGGCGGAAGCAATCGGGATGACGCCTTGGCAAATTCTTATTCGCATCCGAATTCCGCAAATTGTTCGTTTCGTTCTTCCTACTTATATCAGCAACTCTGTTGCGTTGCTAAAAGAATCGGCGCAGGTATCCGTCATTACCGTGCCCGATCTGATGTTAAGGGCGCAAAACCAGTTCAGCAGCACCTATAAGCCATATGAAACGCTGGGCGTAGCGGCATTGTTATATTTGTTGATGACGAGCCTGCTCATGCTGCTGCAGCTTTACTCGGAGAAAAAATTAAATCTGAATCGCAGCATTAAATAACGCGGCCAATACGAATTCATGGAGTGGACGCGAGCAGAGGGGAGATGAAGCATGAGCGTTTTGCAATTAAACAAGCTGACGAAGTCGTTTGACGGCAAGACGGTTGTGGACGGCATCGATTTTTCGGTGGCCAAAGGCGAAGTTGTGGCCATTATCGGTCCAAGCGGAGCGGGCAAAAGCTCGCTGCTGCGCATGATTAACCTGTTGGAGGTGCCGACATCCGGGGAGATTGCGATCGACAGCGAGCAGGTGAAATATACGCTTAATGGAGCAGGGCATTTGACTTTTTTATCGAAGTTCAGGCTGAGCGGCATGCGGAGTAAAGTTGGGATGGTTTTTCAGCATTTTAATCTTTGGAATCATAAAACGGTGCTGGAAAACATTATCGAAGGGCCAATCGCCGTTCGAAAACAAACGCGCCGGGAAGCGATTCAGCAGGCCGAACAGCTGCTTACCCGCGTGGATTTGCTGGAGAAAAAGGACGCGTATCCCGACATGCTGTCTGGAGGTCAGCAGCAGCGCGTCGCGATAACGCGGGCACTCGCCATGCGGCCGAGCGTTTTGCTGTTCGACGAACCGACCTCGGCTCTCGATCCCGAACTGGTCGGAGAAGTATTAAAAATGATTGCGATGCTGGCCGAAGAAGGAATGACGATGGTGATCGTTACGCATGAAATGCGTTTTGCGAGGCAGGTCGCTGATCGTGTGCTTTATATGGAAGAAGGGCGGATTGTTGCGGAAGGAACGCCGGAAGCGATTTTTGAATCGAACGACAATCCAAGTCTGGTACGTTTCTTTAGCAGTTTGCAATCTCATTAAAAGCGAAAAGGGGGACAGCCAATGATCGGACTGCTTGCGTTAGGCCACAGCCCGCGTCCGGATTTGCTTGCTCCGTTCCAAGTCGCGCTCCCCGGTGTGCGGTTAACGCTGCAGGGCGCAATGGACGGATTGAGCAGATCCGAAGCAGAGAAAATAGCGGAATCGGAAGGCAATTGTCCGCTTTACGTGCATACGAAGGACGGGCCGCTTATTGTTCAGCAAGCCTGGTTGTTGGATCGGATCGAGCAGAAGTGCCGGATGCTTGCCGAACAAGGGGCAGAGTTAATTGTGCTGCTCTGCTCGAATGATTTTCCACCGATCGCTTCTCCTGTACCGCTGCTTCTGCCGGGTGTAAGGCTAGAGATAGCCGTACGGTCAGCCGCATCCAGCGGCGGGAGGCTGGGCGTCATCGTGCCGGATGAAAGCCGGCTTACCGCCGCAGAAAATCGCTGGAGATCAGCCGGTTTTGAACCCATGCTTATGGTGGCCCAGCCTTCTAGCGATCGTGAGAGATTGCAGGAGATAAGCCGACATTTTCGGGAATCGAAAGTAGAGCAGGTCGCGCTGGATTGCATTAGTTTTTCCGTTAACATGCAGCGGCACCTGGCTAACGGTTTAAACGTCCCGATATGGCTGCCCCTTCAGTTGGCGGTACAAGCCGTGGTCAATTGGGCCGGATTTCGCGGATAAAAGTAAATCTCTCAACCCAATTCCCAGCGCGATCCGATTTCGAATGACTACTCTAGCAAGCAAGCGATAAGCCACCGTTTTCATATGGCTATTCAAATTTTAAAGGCAATGTCCAAGGCCCTTTTATCAAGAAATGCGGCTTAGTCAGCGAAAACTGAAGCGATGTTTGACCAGGTTTCGTTTCAAGATACAGCGTCTTCATGACGGCAGTGTTCTTATCGACATTTTCCCAACTAAACGAATTGTTGAAATTCGAATCTGGATAACGGATCAAAAAATAAAGCAGCGCCTCATTCTTCGACGAATCGAACGCTAAGTCGACCTCCACATTAACGGTTGTTTCGCTCGTGCGTTTAATACTTGTGAACTTGACTGGGAAACCTCTCACCTCAGCCGTAATGTCGATCGTGCGTTCAGAGCCAACTTCCGGGAGAGGTATCGAAACCTTTTCGGAGATTGCTTCCCGGTCGTGCACTTCGATATAGGGAATGACAACTGTATATGGAAGCAACTCGCTGTTATTGAGCGTTTCACGGAATCGAAAACCGGACGAATACGTTAAGGTATCAGCTTGAAGTAAGCTCGCTTTTGTTCCCTCTGCATCCTCCACATACAAGCCAGTGTCCTTCACAAGCGGGGATACCCCGTAGGAGCTAACGGAAAGGCTTGGCAACGGGAGCTTAGAGACAAGTTGAATTCGTACGATACCCTCTTCAAGTTTAGTTGGGAATGCTGTAATCATGATATCCTGCTGCACGGCACTTGAGCCTAAATGCTCAAGGTCACCGGCCGTTTTTGGCGGAACAAGCTTTATTGGACCAATGATTGAATCGTTGATGTGCAGTGTAATCGTATCAGCAACAGGAACAGGAACATTGGTGCCTTTAATAGGAACGTAATAGCCCAACCAGTCTCCAGAAGAGGAGCGCATGGAAGAAGTGAACGCATAGAGCCGGCCGTTAACTTCAGCTTCGAATTCCTTTACTTCAGGCGTTTGTATCCCTTGCAGTGTAATGGTTGCGACGTCCTGCTGCAGTACGATGCCATCGACGGTCAGCGTTCCGGCTCCCATCTTCTGCACGTAGGGCTTTTCCAGCACGTATGTCGGTTGTGAAGCATTTCCTTCCTGTACCGTTCCAAACCCCGGGAAGAATCGAAGCACCTTTCTCAGCTCGGCTTGTACCGAAGGGGTGGAGACGATCTGAACCGCAATGAACAGAACGGCGATCACGGCTGCAACTACAGCAATGTAGCGCCGCCGCTGGGACGAGCGGACAAGGGGGGACGGGGACGTCACATTTTCGCCAGATTGTAGCTTGGAGAACGTGAGTGCCTTAATGCGCGTGATGGCTGCGGCATCATCTTCGGTTACAGTTTTAGGAATGTCCTGCTTTGACTGCATCAGCTCCAAATCTGCACTTTCAATGTCTAGTTGATCGAACAACTCGAAAATAACCTTTTCCTCATCCTTCATGATTTGTCCCCCCTTTTTCAGTTTCCGATAACCCTAGTGCCTGCTTAAGCGCATTGCGGCTCCGATAGAGCCGGCCTTCAATCGCTTTCTTGGTGAGGCCAAACGTGGCCGCCAGTTCATCAAGACTTTCGTAGTAGAAGTACCTTCGCCAAAACAAACTTCGGTCAGGCTCACTCATCTTTTGAACAAAATCGATGACCTCCCTATTCGATTCGCGGGCAAGCGCATGTTGTTCCGTGGAACACGGACTTTGTAACGCTTCCGCATCCTGGAGCATCAAACGTTCTCCACCGTTACGCAGCAGTTTGCGTCGTAAGTCCAGCGCCTTGTATTTAGTCAGCACGAGCAGCCATGTCCGAAATGATGCTCGACTTTCTTCGTAGTTTTCAATGCTTTGCCAAGCCGCCATAAAAACATCGCTCACACATTCTTCCGCGTCCTCCGCGCTGCCAGCACCGGACAACACACGTCTAACGAGCGCATGAACGCTCGGTCCCAAAATATCGATAGCTTCTTCAAGCACACGTTTGTCGCGACTTTTGAATCCTTTAACCCACTTGCGGTTCTCATCTTTAAACATGTATACGAACCTCCGGCGTTGTTCTATTGATTACTACGTCGTGGTTTGTGAAGATCACTCACAGCGTACATCTTTTTTTTCACATAACTGAGTTCGGAGGGAGTTGGTAGGTAGTAGCCTAATGATTATAGGCGAGTAATGGAAACAGGAGTCTGAGGTTTAAAAGGATGGGCGATCTACAGAAGCACGGGGCCGGCGTCGCATCGATCGACTCAGTTGCACCTAGTAGAAGCGCTAAAACAATAAACGAGGATGTGAGCTCTAACCAATTGAAATGATTAGAGCACACATCCTCGTCCGCTGTCACGAACATTATTTCCTTAAAAGCTCAAGTTCGATTACCCCTTGTTCCCTTAAAACAGGCCGAACAGCTTTTTGCACGCATTTTTACGATTAACGTTTACAATTTGATCGGCGCCGACACGGCCTAGCTTCTCGAGCAGAGCGTCCTGACCATTTTTAACTTTAAACTCTATTTCATCTTGGTAGAGCGGGATTAGCGAAAAGAAGTGAACAACCTTTTCCTCAGATAATGAAAGATTGAAAAATTCCGTTGCGTTGGCCGCCTCCGGCACCCATACCAGCATGCCTTGGAACTTTGCATCTGAACTGTATGGGGCAGGAGGGTTGCCGTTAGCGACCGTATGTCCATAGTACAGCCAAGTGTTGTACTCATGCGGGAAGCGACCGATCGTTTTTAAGGCCCGAATTGGCCAGTAGTTGCGTTCGTCCTTGAAGTCTTCGTCGGATATTTTCCAAGTCGGCGGCAGACTGATTGTCAGCTCGGCATACCGGTATGACTCTGCCCCGTCTGGAACGGTAAACGGAATCTCGCTAATACCGCTCGTTACCAGCGTATAGCAGTTCCGCTCTTTAGTAGGAGCCGCCACGATGATATCGATCGTGAGTTCATCGGACAAAATCTCTTGAAAAACGCCCGCAACCGGACCGAGGTGCTCCTCTACATGCTTATAAATCGTTTCGTAATTTTCATTAGAACGAACCAACGACAACCGCCTCCAGCTTTGATGTTTTGTGTACAATGCAACAACATTCGACAAAATATCTGCAAAACCTTCCTTAATTTAGGTGGTTGATCATTTATTTCATTAATTCTACAGCACACTTGTAGTTTCATAGAAAGTTTACGAAAATTACGAGCACAGATGCCGATATTTAATATAGAAGGAGGTGTAATCATTGGACATTTCAGCACTATCGATTGCAATGGGCCAAAATGCGGTTAAACAAGCTTTCAGCATTGGCATGTTAAGTAAGGCGATGGATTCGGCAGAAGGACAAGCTGCGCAGTTGATTCAAACTATGGGAAGTTTGGACCCGAACCTGGGGCAGAAGCTTGATATCAAAGTATAAGCGGCTGTCATAGTAAAATAGCGATACGCCCGAGCTTCTTTTATGAAAAGGAGCCGGGCTTTTTTTTAGTTGGTTTCATAGAGATTGCGTAACCGTGTCGGTTGCAGTTTCTGTAAGAGACGAAAGCGCCTTACAGTCGGCAAAACGAGCTGACAGAGGTGCTGTAAGAGTCGAAAGCGCCTTACAGACGGAAAAACGAGCTGGCAGAGGTGCTGTAAGAGTCGAAAGCGCCTTACAGACGGAAAAAGGAGCAGGCAGAGGTGCTGTAAGAGTCGAAAGCGCCTTACAGGCGGAAAAAGGAGCAGGCAGAGGTGCTGTAAGAGTCGAAAGCGCCTTACAGGCGAGAAAACGAGCTGGCAGAGGTGCTGTAAGAGTCGAAGGCGCCTTACAGGCGGAAAAGCGAGCTGGCCGAGGTGCTGTAAGAGTCGAAAGCGCCTTACAGTCGGAAAAACGAGCTGGCTGTACCTCTGTCAAGAAAGTAGACACGCTCATTATGCAACCTGGTGCTGCTCGTAGTAACGTTTTTCACACAGATGTGGGGTCATGTAACCAATA
>NZ_JBHVSK010000017.1:0-116646 GCF_042885235.1 Paenibacillus sp. NPDC058071 | reverse complement strand
CCCCAGAGGCTGTCACGTTCTCCCGGCTACCGCCATCATAAAACGACCATTAAATTAGGCCAACCAGTAATCTCTGGTTGACCTAATAATACGAAGAGGGTGTCCCTAAAGTCATCATAGATGACGCAGGGACACCCTCTTTTAATTTGTTGAATTCTTCTTTTTTTTGGAATCACTCTAGCATCGTAAAGCAATGATCTCAAAAGTAATTATTGACACTTAAATAATTGTGTATTACATTAGCTCTACACATTTTATATATAATATACTTAATAGTATAATAAGTAGTTTTGGAGTAAATACTCGATATTTAAGTTAGGGGACAATCAGATGGCTTTATTATTCAAAAACCGGGGCGCTATGCTGCTACTGATGTTTAATCTATTTTTGGTTTTTGCCGGTATCGGTCTGGTCATACCCGTCATTCCGAAGTACATTACAATGTTGGACATCAATGGAAGTACTGCTGGCTTGCTTACCGCCTCCTTTGCATTTACACAGTTGGTTTTCTCTCCATTGGCAGGACGACTGTCTGATTCCTTCGGACGCAAGCGTATTATTGTGACCGGTATGCTGATCTTCGCTTGTGCCGAGGTTATATTCGGGTTAGCTGATTCCGCACTGCTGCTCTTTGTCTCCCGGATGATGGGCGGCGTTAGCGGAGCGTTCATCATGCCAGCCGTTATGGCCTATGCAGCGGATATGACAACAGAGGAAGAACGTGCTAAAGGAATGGGCTTTATCAATGCTTCTTTTTTGACAGGCTACATCATTGGTCCCGGAATTGGGGGCTATCTTGCTGAGTTTGGCATTCGCGTACCGTTTTTTGCCGCCGGAATTGCCGGTCTAGTCGCTGCCGTTCTTACGACAGTTGTACTATCGGAATCGATGCGATCCACGGTGAAAAATGATCATCCCAACGAAAAGGCAGTTGTTTCTAAACAGGAGCCGAAAATGAGTCTGCTCCAGCAACTGCGATTCGCTTATCGCGAGCCATATTTTATCAGCTTAATCCTAGTATTCGTCATGTCATTTGGACTTGCCAACTATGAAGCCATTTTCGGTCTTTTCGTTGACCATAAGCTCGGATTCACGCCCAAGGATATTGCCTTCATTTTCACCTTTGCTTCCATTGGAGGCGCTTTAATTCAATTATCCATTTTCGGCTGGCTTATGAATCGTTACGGTGAGAAACGGGTTATTACACTCTGTCTGCTCACCGCAGGGGTATTCGTTCTGTTGACGTTGTTTGTTCACCAGTTTTGGCTGATCTTTGCTGTTACCTTTATTATATTTTTGTCTATTGATCTTTTACGCCCGGCCATCAGCACCCAAATGTCCATGGTCGCGAAAGAGTAGCAGGGGTATGTGGCAGGACTTAACTCTGCGTTTACCAGCCTTGGCAATATTATAGGACCGGTAGCAGCCGGAATGCTGTTCGATGTGAATGTAAATTTCCCCTATGTGGTTGCCGGAATCATCCTGATTCTGAGCTTTGGACTTATGTTATTTGCAGGCAACAAGCGTATCCAGCGTGCAAGTAATTAAAGTTGGAACTTATATATTCTCTACGATCTGAAATGCAATTAATGGAGTTCATATTTAAAAGATGGGATTTTTCTGATGTATAGGAGAATCCATTGGTATAGAATGATATTAATAGACATTGCTCATGGGGCAGTGTCAGTAAGGCGATGACGAGAGGGAGAGTAGATCAGATCATGTTTTTCTTCAACAAGAAAAATAAAGGTCTCACAGAAGGGGATCTGCGAGCCTTGATTAAAGGCTTGGAGCAAGCTTATATGGATAAGGATGAACAAGGGCTGATCAACAGATTTCACCCCGATAAGAGGGGGATGTCCTTCTTAAATCACTTTCAATTGATGTTGACATTTCAAATCTATCATATCAAATCTGAAATTCTCGAATTTGAATTGCTATCGATAGACACCGCGCATGCAGTCTTTACATACACTCGGAAGCATATGCATATCTGTGTCAATCCCGCCGACGAACGTGAGGAAAAACAAAATCATATTAGCAGCTATTACGTGGAGGTTGTTAAGGAGAATGGCTCCATTTGGATTACGAGATATAGCCCTTATAGCAAGATTTATGTAGATAAGAAGGGTGAACCCCTTACAGGCGTGGATAAGGTCATACCTCCTGGTGAGGAGATCGATCCGGGTATTGCTCGAATCATCCCTTATTTTCAGCTTGATAGTTATATTCCTGCAACATTCCATGTATACAGTAACAGTCAATATGTTGGATTTTATCCGGTAGGAGAATACCATCGATACCGAACTTCGTGCACCTTCTCCATTGATTATTTTGAAAAATTGGAAGCCTCTTCTATAGAAGAGCATACAGAGGATTATGTCTCTCAAGAGACTATATTGAATGCTCACATCCTGCAACAGTCTGACTGTAGTTCTGTAGTTGAAACGCAGTATATGAAAAATAATGTACTGGAGCATGAACTACTTGCCAGCTTGCTTACTAATGAGGGATTTTACATGGTCCGATTTTTGTATAAGCGGGGAGAGCCGATGCCTTCCGAGGAGCGGGAAAAGTGGCAGCGGGAGATGATTGCTTTGACGGAAAAAGAGCAGGGTAATTGATCGAAAAGGTTTGCCGTTTGGTTCGAGGAGCGCAAGCATTGCAAGTTTAATCATCATTTGATAAAGTGTCCGTATATTGATGGAATGTAGCGTTATTCTGTGCAAATAATACCTGATGACAATAAAATAAGCATTATTTAAGATGGAGGATGATTGTGATGGCCATTCGGATTTATTCAGTTGATCAACAAGCCTCAGGACAATTCGATGAGGGCAATATTACAGAACAAAAACCAATCGGGTTTCCTGGAGAAGGGTCAGCCGTTGAGCGCGTTGGAACGTTGTTTTACTGGGCATGGTTTCAAACAAAGAGAGAAGGCAGTCTCCCTCTACATCCGCATCGTGGATTTGAGATCTTGTCTTATTTGTTGGAGGGCACCGTCCAACACCAGGATACGCTTGGGAATGAGCAATCGATCGGAGCCGGTGGCTTGCAAATCATGCAAACAGGCACCGGCGTTCAGCATGCTGAAAAGTATGGAAAAGATACCTCCGGCTTTCAAATCTGGTTCGAGCCTTTTATGGGTGAGGCGTATTATGCAACGCCAACTTATGCGGATTATGAAGACGAAGATTTTCCAGTAGAAATCAGAAATCAGGCAAAAATTAAAACGATTCTAGGTACAGACTCCCCGATTCGAATCGTAGCTGACGCTCAGATGTGGGATTTGACACTTCCTGCGGGGCAGTCGTTTGAGCAAGTGATTCCGGAAGGATATTCGATTGCAGGGCTTGTTGTTGAAGGAGAGTCTACATGGAAATCCGGGATTGATACACACCAAGTAAGCGTCAACGAGTTCGTCGTCTGCGAAGCGGAACAGACGCAAAACTTACATATACAGTCCAAGGAACAGACAGATTCCCGGATTATTCTCATTCAAGTCCCTAGCGTTCTGCCGTATCCTTCCTATAAAGAAATCAAAATTCGCATACAGTCGAAGTCGTAAGTTTATCATGTATCTCGGACAATGGGCAGATCGGTGTCCTTTCGGACATGAAAAAGCTGCAGTTTACTCTCTGTACTATACATAGAGACGAACTGCAGCTTTTTTGTGTAAAATACCAATATACGGAATAACGAAGGTAAGAAAGGAGTTCCCTATGCTTTGGATTGATCCACCTTACGAAAAAGACAAAGTTTCTATCGTTTCAATAACAGCAAAAGTCGAAAAACAAGCTAGATTCATTAGACAGTCTGGATCAGAACATTATGCTCTCATAGAGTTCGTTATCGAGCCTTGCCAGGGTCACATTGGTTTTAATAATGAAGCAATCATTCAAGAGGATTTAAGAGGAAACAAAGAGTGGGAACAACGGTTTCCTTTATTGATATGTCGTATTTATGATAGTTTAAAACAATTTATACACAATCAATATGACGAAAAAAATCAAGCTGTTGGAAATTTTATATTTACACTGACGAGCCTTGACATTAACCCTTTTGACAGCAGAATAATGGATTACGGAATAGCAACGCATATCGGTTTAAGGGAGATCTTCGAGAATAAATCAAACGAAAGAGGTTGAATTTTAAAACAGATGGAACAAGAGGTAATTGCCTTGTTATGCGGGACATGCAAAAGTCTATCGGAGCGAGTGAAGATGGAGAGTAAGCATTTTGATCTCGTTGGTTTCGAAAATGATGTGATGGTATGGTCTGATTACGAAAACGAAGTTCCTTCTCTAGATGACCGCAACTGGGTGTGGTCAGATCATCCGCCTATGCAATGCCAAGTTAGAACGGTAAAAGTACATCATCCTTTCTATATGATGGCAGGAGAACCCTTTTGGGTATTGCACACGCCAGCATCCTCGAGTATCAATGGCTGGGATTCTCATCCTGAAGAGATTGAGCATTCTTCAATTATTCAGTGTTCTATCGAACGCGTACTTGTGCGTGATGAGTTTAAAGCGTGGTTGCGAGTTAAGGTTTTAGAGGTGCGAATGATTAAAGATTTTATGGAGTATTTTCCAGTCCGCGATGGTAGCAAGGGGTATTTGGGCGATTTTGAGGTGTTTAGAGATCCAAACATTTTCAGCTATCGGGATTGGCTATTTATTAGTGCTGGCGCGCAAGGGGATCTCGGCGTATGGGGACTCGTAAAACGGATGGATGGCCAGTACCATATGCTAGTATATGGAGATTGGGGTTTTCATAAGAATAACATCTTTGGAGGCAACATCTTATTACCTAAACATCAGATTGAGGGATGGATCGAGCAGGCGATGCAGGATAATCGCTACGACACGTTAGAATAACAGGAATATCGAGTAAAGGTGCGGTCGGAATGGGCCGATTGGAAGGTGAGGAGTAGGTATGCCAGATTCTATACTCTAGTTTGATATATGCAATCTATTAAAAAACTGGAGGATAATCAATATGGAAACAGCCTTATCGACAATGTGCTTAGAAACAGAACGCCTAATCATTCGTCCATACATCGAAAGTGATTTAAAGGAATCATTTGAGCTCATGCAGAACCCAGAGTTGTTCACTTACATGCATATGGGTGTCTTGTCATTTGAGGAGTATACAGGGGTATTCGAATGGTTGATGAACAGCTACAATACGCCCTTTGATAGGCCGTTTAAATATTCATTCGCCATTCGAAGTAAAGCGACAGGAGCTTTTATCGGCTGGTGCGGTGTAGGAGTGCTTGATTTTAGTGCACCTGACAAAGAGCTGTACTATTTGATTGGTCGTGACTACTGGGGCAACGGTTATGCAACTGAAGCTGCAGCCGCGCTCACTGCGTACTCTTTCGATGTTATCGGGCTAGACCAGCTGTATGCCAAGGCAGACCCGAGGAACAAGGCGTCTATAAAAGTTTTTGAGAAGCTAGGCTTTATGTTTGACCGAGTGCTGGAAGGTTTGACAGGGGATTACGAGGATTGTAATGGTGAACTGCTGCATGTACTGACGAAGGAACGGTTTAGTAGGTGAAGGGAAAGGTCTATCCTGAAAGGGATAGGCCTTTTTTTTGAGAAGGCTAAGTTTAACTATAGGTTTCAAGGTCCGCTACCCTTACTGCTGACGTACCAGAATGGTCCAATATTTTTCAAATAGAATACACTTATCGTGCCTTGCGGCGTATTGTATCCATCAGCATCATATAAATATCCGTACTTAGGATCAATGAAATCAACTTTACGAATCGTATTCCGAATACATTCAGTCTTTAGTGGAAAAGTAAGTGTAGGATAAGGGTTCAGAAACAATATGACCATTTCAAGCGTCTAGATAATAAATTGGTTAATTTGGAAGGATCGCACTAATTTATGGTGTTAACAAGATTTCGAAGTAGTCTAATCATTCGAGCATCTGCAATTGTTTCCATATTGATCGGCATACTGTATATGCCTTCGGTTTTCAGTTTTTCTATACCGATCCTTGATCTCGGCCCTGAACTAACAGGAGGGCTAAAGATCGCAGAATCATGGGCGATGTATGCTGTATATGGAGGCATTGGCCTTTTTCTCGGCTCTTTTCTAATGAACATCGCGCAATCCTTCATCATTAAACGTATTATCTTAGGTGCCGCCCTTGTCTCTACGTTCTTGTTGGTCGCCGCGCAGCTTCCTCCCCTGTTCTGGTGGATTTATGTAGGAGGAGCCGTCTTCTCTTGGTCCAGTGTACTCGGATTTGCCCTTCATCTCTTCTTGCTTGCCTTATCTTTATGGGGAGCGATTGTAACGATTCACGCTTTGGAGCTATTAAAACGATCTTAAAAGAGAAGGGGAGGCTTGCTTCGCCTCAGATTGTGGAGAAACCCAGCGTTTATCAACGCGCGGGTTTCTTTTATATATGGATTTTGCACAGGCTATTGATTTTGTTGAACTTGCTTGCGCTTATTGATGTTGAATGCCCTCTCGAAAAGATGTGATATACGTACCAAGTCTTATTGAAATAAAAGACCGGAGAACGTAATCGTTCCCGGTCTTGTAGTAAGCTTAGGCATCGAGTTCTCTTTGTTATCTATAACTCAGGCAGGTTAATAATACTTAGTCCCAGAAATTGAAGATAACATCTCCTACAGTTTTTGGTTTCCAACAAAATATCTGATTGAGCTCCGATTTATTTAGACTATTTTTGTTTACTACAGTAAAGGTTCTTTCATCAAGTACTAGGATTTCATTAAGCTCGCTTACGGATGCTACCCTAAACCCATTACCAAATGCTTCTACAACACTTGAAAGCGAATGGTCAATAAATTTGATGTTAACGTATTCAACTGAAGAAGCGAACCCAATGAGGGGATAAGAGCAGTTTAGTAAAATAAATAAGGTTCCTTCATTTAAACCAAGTTCTGCTCTATAAAAGTTTTGTGATATATGAGGATTTTCAAAGGACAAAAGTCTCCCATTGGAAAAGCTTGCTAACGAGTAACAGAGTTTTTTGAATTGTAAAGAATCAACCTCCGGCAAATCATTGATAAGAAATCCAGAGACGCCATCCAGAAGTAACATTTCCACCACCTACCCCTTATTGCTTTATCCTACCTGTTAACGTAACCTTTAGTGGCAGCCAAACAAAAATGCTCAACTCAAACTACACGCCAACACTTTGTCTCCAAAAGATTTAATATCCTCCAAGTAGTCGTATCCTGGCGGATTTGCACCGACTTGATTATACATTCTGACCGCTACTATTCGATGTTCGGGAATGACCAAACAAGCGCAGCCCGTTTTTCCGAGTATTTGGTACGACCCATTTGTCAATGTGTTTCCTATCTCAGAAATAGCTCTAGGCTTATCCTGAACCCACCACGCGAAACCGTTCCTAGGCCAGTTATCATCTAGCCTTGCAGGGCTCTGATTCGTTGTAGCTTGTTCGATAACCTCTTTAGGAACAATCTGCCGTCCATTAATGAGTCCACGGTTCAGGTGAAGATAACCCCAGAAAGCAAATTCGCGAGCACTTACAAAAAGATTCGCTTCTTCGCCTTCATCGGCTGCATATTCCTCATTTAACCATACCAAGTTCTCCTCTCTATTCTTGCACCAGCCTGTCTCAACGAAATGGCATGGCTCAAAAACATATCGTTTCATAACCTTTGAAAGAGGCGCTTCAAAAATCTTATGTATGAGTCTAATAAGCATATCGATACCTATGTTGTTATACGACCAGCTCGTTCCCGGCGGAAAAAGCTTTTCATGACTACTTTGAAGTCCATGAGTATGCGTCAATAAATGTCTGAGCGTAACGCCCTCTACAGCAGCTAAATTCAAATCATCTAAATAGTCGGAAATATAATCGTCTAAGCTTGAAAGCTTGTTTTGGTATAACGCCAAGCTAATAGCAAATCCTATATATGATTTTCTTGCAGAAGCGACATTAAAACGAGTGGATGGCCCTACTAATTGTGTCCTCGAATGATACTCATAAGAGCCAGCGTAGTTTTCAGCGACAATAGCGTCATTATGGATGATAAGTGTAGCGGCTGCTGAACATGAGATCTGGTCTTTCACTTGATTTACATGGTCAATAAGAACCGAATATTTAGCATGGTTTGTATGTATCCATTCATTTTGCGCCAACATCATTTCTCTGCACCTCCGAGCGACTCCTTATAAAAGGATAGAAACGAGATTTGTCCGAGTATCTATTAGCCGCGGTCGAACATCGTTTTTTGAGATAAAAATAACTTCTCCATTCTCATCGAAGCAATAGGCAATGGGAATCGATACGCCAGCATCTCTGTAGGAACCATCGGCGTGGCTCGTACCAATAATCATCGTATGGTGTGCGATTGCTATTTTTCGAGCTTCATCTGTCCATTCTTGAAATTGTTCTTCACTAAACATCCCCACACCAATTGGATGTATCACTAAATCAATGTCCACTTCACTCTCATTCTTAATCCCTTGGACGATTAACTCATCACAAAGAATATGACCGATGTTCAGCCCTTCCACTTCAACAAAGGATGTTTGGCTATATTTGATTCGATCTAGAATAACCGTCCCTGAACGGTCAATTATAATCGCTCTATCCTTCGGTTTATCGTTCATTCTTCGATGTCCGCCGATAAGTATGGTATTAAATTGTTTTGCCAATAGGCATGCTGCTTCCACATTTTCATTTAAATACCCCTCTGGAAAAATGACGATATCTACAGGACTGTTTGTATGTAATTCCTGCTCAAGCTGCCTAATGCTTTGCTCCAACTTGGGTTGAATAATCAGTATCCTCTTCATTAAATACCTCCCAATCACGCGTGCAGTGGAATAAAAAAAGCTTATCATTTTCTGGAAGATTATTAAATGGCTATTGACATTTGGTCTATAAGTTATAGACTTAAAACTAATGGCAGGTCGATAATTTATAGACCAAGAGGTGGCAAAATGAAAGGATACAAGCTGACAGAAAGTGAACTCAAGTTCACCGAGCTCATCTGGCAAAACGAACCGATTGGTTCTGGCGATCTGGTGAAGCTTTGCAAACAAGAATTGGATTGGAAAAAGTCCACAACCTATACGGTGCTGAAAAAATTGGGTGAAAAAGGTTTTTTTCAAAATGAAAACTCAGTCGTTTACGCTTTGATTTCAAAGGGTGACTACTACGCGGGCCAAAGCGTGCGTTTCGTTGAAGATACTTATGGCGGGTCACTGCCGAAATTTTTAACCGCGTTTATGGGAGGGAAGAAGATAAGCAACCGCCAAGCGGAGGAACTGAAAAAGCTGATTGATGAACACAAGGAGAACTAATCATGAGCGAACTATTTCTGTCTGTTTTAAACATGAGTCTCACAGCAAGCTATGTCGTTCTTGTCGTAATCCTATTCAGGCTTCTGCTTAAAAAAGCTCCGAAGGTCATTTCTTATGCTCTATGGGCTGTGGTTGCTTTTCGGCTTGCCGTTCCATTCACCTTTGAGAGTGTGTTTAGTCTATTGCCGCGGAATAGTGAAAGAAATCCAATCCCGCAAGATATTATGTATCAGCAAAGTCCGCAGATTAATAGTGGAATAGAAGTCGTAGATACATTTGTAAGCGGCACGCTGCCAGCGCCGGCGGTGGGGGATAGTGTGAATCCTTTGCAGATCTACATACAGCTTGGGTCATCAATTTGGATTTTAGGTATGGCGGCATTGCTTATTTATAGTGTTGTATCGGTATTAATGTTAAAAAGGCAGCTTAAACATGCACAGTTCATCGAGCAAAATATATACGAAGCTAAAAACTTGAAAACACCTTTTGTACTTGGCTTTATACGGCCAAAGATTTATTTGCCCGCCGGAATTCAAGCCGAGGAGCGCAGTTATATTTTGCTGCACGAACAGACTCACATTAAACGCTATGATCATATCTTGAAGCCGATCGCCTTCTTGCTGCTGGCCGTCCACTGGTTTAACCCCTTTGTATGGGTAGCTTTCATGCTCATGAGCAAGGATATGGAATTTTCCTGTGACGAGCGCGTACTGAAAAAAATCAATTCCGACACCGCTATGAAAAAATCTTACGCGTCATCCTTATTATCGCTCGCTACGGAAAGGCATATTTTGAATGGAAGTCCGCTTGCTTTTGGCGAGGGAGATGTAAAAGGCAGGATTAACAACGTGTTGAATTATCGAAAACCAAGATTCTGGGTGCTTGTTTCCTCATTTGTCATTGTGGCAGCCGTTGGGATTGGGTTGGCAGCGAATCCTGCCATTAAGGAGGAGGAGAAGGAGGAATTGCCTTCAAGCGAAGAAATTTCTACCGTACTGCCTGAGAAATCAGCAGCAGAGAGGTTAAGTGAACTGGCCAATCAACCATTTTTAACGAAAGAAAATCAACTTGGTGATGACGATCTAGACACCGTTGTCGCTTTCGGACAAGCTTTTGTTAATTTATATACTGGTGCGATTGCTGAACAACAATCGGTATCCTTTAGCAATTATATTTCGAACGAGAATCTGCTTGTATATACGAATACCTTGTTAGCGCTGGAACAACGAACCGACTTAAACGGAGCAGTCCGTGTCATGTTCGGTTTGGAAAATGAATTCAAGCAAGCAGAGCTAAACAAACTTGACGACAATCTCTATTTTTTAAGGATACCTTTCTCAAACCAAGGTTATGGAATAGCCCTCAGGTTGTTAGTCCAAGCCGAGAACAAGGCACTAAAAATCGTTGATTTGTACTTTGGCAACAAAGACGGTGTAGATACGATTGCAACCGGGCACCCCGCCGATAGAAAACTAAATGATCCCAAACGATGGGATGACCAAGTGTGGGTTGATGGCGTTTTTGATAAGCTTAAGGAAATAGGAATTTGAGCTGTATGGCGAAGGCGGAGTCCTCCTGCAAAAAGGAAGACTTCGCCTTTTTGAGTTAACTTCATCCTAAGCATACAATCACCTTAAAGGCTCACCATAAAACACATGAAAATGAAGATGCTTAGAGTCCTGGTATTTGCCCAAATTTGTCAGTACTCTGCAGGCGCCATACTCAGACTGCACTTGCGAGGCGACCTTTTTAACAACGTCCATCAATTCAATGAAGAGCTCATTATCGCCTTGCTCCAAGGTTAGCAGAGATGAAATATGCTTCTTTGGGATTGTTACAATGTGAACGGGATAAAAAGGGCGAGTGTGATAGTAGGCAAGAACGTTATCCGTCTCAAACACTTTCTGCACGGAAGTACGACCGCTTAATACCTCATCGCAATAGAAATCTTCGGACATAGGTAGACCTCCAGTTTTATTTTCTGCCGAAAAAAACAGCAAAATCCAAGTGTTTATACATGCAATCTACTTCACCAAATCCAGCTTGCTCCATCCATTTGATTTGATCTTCTAACTTCGCGTTCATATCCAATTTTCTTCTCTCTATTGATGCGTCTATCGACTCCTTGGATAGGCCGCTTTCATTAATGTACGCTAACCAGCGTCGTTTGTAAAAATCATCGATTTTCGGCTGTTTACCGGCTACTTGATCTGCATTCACAAATATACCGCCGTCCTCGAGCAGCTGATGAACGGTAGAAAATACTTTCTTTTTGGCTGAGTGGGGCAGATGATGGATAGATAGCGAAGAAATGACGATGTCATAGGATTCAGAAAAGGTTAAGTTTGAATAGTCCCCCGTCACATAGTGGATATTGTCTGCTTGGCGAAATCTCTCACGTGCGCCCTCCAACATTTTTTCGCTTAGATCCACAAGTGTAATCTGCGAGTTAGGGAACTTTTGGAGGACCATGCTTGAAAACAATCCAGTACCCGCACCCAAATCAAGAATCTTTGGCGAGGGGTTGTTACTTTCAACCAAGGATAAAGCCATTCCATAAAAATCTTCGAAACAAGGGATCAGTTGTTTTCTCTGCCGATCATAATCGCTTGCAACTGCATCAAAAAGGCTTTTCACGGACCAATTCATCATATAATTCCTCCTTTAACTTTTCATTTATTTTAACGACAGAATATTAATTGGTGAAATATATAAATGCAATATAGTTAATAGGTAATAGCTATAAAAAACATGTCAAATTCGTTTTATCCAGATTATTTGATATTCTAAATAAAAAGTCACAGGATTTTGGGGTGTTTCATATGGAGGGTCTGTTCACGATCGGCACATGGGGTACGGTTCCAACCAAGCTACTGGATATCAGGCACATTACGTTACAGAAAGGCAAGGAACCGTTGCCGTATCGGTTGCCCGCTAACACGTTCCTATTCGCGGTACAGGGAGAAGCTCAGCTTCTGCTGGATGGCGTGCTGCTCAAGGAAACGCGGGATCAGCTCCTGCACGCTGGGAAAGGGGCTGTCTTGGAGCTCCGTTGCAGTACGCAAACCTACGAATATGTTTTGATTTTGTACAAGCAGTTGGATCTCGTGAAAGGCGTACACAAGCATGCGAATGGCTCGAACAGTTACGTATTCCAAGCAAGGCAGCCTTGGCAATTGCGACCGTTGGTCGAGCAAATGTACCGAACTTGGACGGCGGGCAAGGAATTGGAGAAGCTGCAGGCTATCGGACTGTTCTACCGATTCGTGTCGGAGCAGTTTCGGCAGCAGCACATTGCAGAGCAGGAGTACAAGAAGCCGGATTTAGCGGAAGAGATTGCGGCGTACATCGATAGCCACTATGATAGAGCAATTTCGATGGATACGATTGCAGCAATGTTCCACTTTAGCACGCATTATCTTGCCCGGGTGTTCCGGCACAAGTACGGGCACAGTCCGCTTACGTTTCTGGTACAGGTACGAATGAACCGCGCCAAGGATCTGCTAGCCTATACGAGAACACCGATTCTCGATATTGCCGAGCAGGTGGGTTATTCGGATTTGTACTATTTTAATAAGCAGTTCAAGAAACATTTAGGCATCACGCCAGTGCAATACAGACTACAATTTCTAGATAGTAAAGGTTCAAATCGTCCGAGATCGAGGTCCAATACGTTCATTGCACCGCAAACAAGTGTTGGTTATTCTGTTATTAATGAAACTAATAATCAATATCAATTAGAGACAAGGGGCATGGACGAGATGAACTTATTGAGAAAACGAGCGGTTGCCTGTCTGATCTTCGGGCTGACCTTGCTGCTCGGAGCGTGCGGTGGAGCAGAGACGACAAATGAGAAAGCGGCATCCACTGGAAGCGGAGGGAAAGAAGAAACGACACAGACTTCGTCACCTTCCTTGGAGACGCGGCAATATACGGACGCCTTGGGGAATCAGGTTGAAATTCCTGTCAATCCGAGAAAAGCCGTTGTCGTTACCTATGGCGGATATTTGCTGCCTCTCGGCTTAATGCCGGTCGGAGCGGATTCGGATACCCTGAAGCGATATGAAGAGGAAATGGCAGATGTGCGGAGCATTGGCGAGGGGCTGGGCAACGTAGAAGAGATTCTAGCCTTGCAGCCAGATTTGATCATCGTTCCGGATTATTTTGATCCTTCCAAATATATAAACTACAAAAAAATCGCGCCAACGATTGCAGTGGCTTGGGGCGGAGACCCGGATGTCGTAAATACGCTACGTACTATGGGTGACATCATGAACCGCAAAACGGAAGCGGAAGCGTGGATCTCCAAATTCGAGGAGAAGCTGCAGCGCATCCGCGATCAGATCGATGTGAAGATCGAACCCGGCACGACGGCGACATCCTTCATTATATATGAAGGAGAGTTTCTGATGGGGGGAACGGGTGGTACGCTCGGCAAGCTGATCTATCAGGATTACGGCTTCGAGATGCCCAAGAACCTGAAGAAGTTCGAGGACGGCGGCACAGCGCTTTCGGTAGAAGGTTTTGTAGCCGAACCGGCCGACTACTTCTTTACACAGATGACAGAGGAAGAATTGCCGGATATGCTGGAGCGCTTTAAGGAGCCGCTGTATCAAGAAATCCCGGCGATCAAGAACAACCGCGTCATCAATGTATCACGTGAAAACTGGAATTACGGCCCCTACCTGGTCGATAAAGCGGTCGACGACCTGATCTCGCAAATGAATAAGCTGCAATAAAATACTTTCTTACTTTTTAGGCATCCGATCGGGTGCCTTTTGTGTTTTAGCCGGCGCCTTTCTTTGTGCTTGCCAATGCCTTCTTAAAAAAGGAATTCGGCGCCAGGGAGCGAATAGGATAAAAATCAGTACATGCCCTTAGACATGTTTAAAATGGGAGAGAATACAATGAGCGAACGCATACCTTGCCAAACCTCCGGCTGTGGAGCAAACATTCTTCCTGCAACGGCTTTAAAGACGGGCGGAATCTGTATGCCATGCCATCAGAAGAAGCTTGCTATGGAGAAGGAAGCCTATATTTTGCAACATCGCAAAGATGTTGACCGATACTATGGTATAGAGGACCCGGTGGAGATCCTTAAAATCATGCATGCACCAAGAAAATACAATCCGCTTGAGAGAGACGTGCCCTATCACAAAAGTGAGCAGGAACTCTATCATCAATTGTCTGAGGTGGAGAGGGAACGAATAGAGGCATACGCAATCTCGCTAATCGATCAAGAAGATTTTGATCAAGCAGAGACCATCCTGCTGTCGTTGGTTTGCTTTACTAATGCTCGGATCGAGCGAGGATTGAACGCTCTTTTTCACAATGAACAATATGATCCTGGCATTCTCTACAAGGAAGCGGGACCGTCTATACGCGATGAACTGATTCATCTCGTCAAATCTGAATCGGATGATCGCAATCATCTATTGCTTGCACTCGCCTGGATTGGGGATGAAGAGGTTGTCCGGCTGTTCGCGGAATGGAGGGAAAATCCGCCGCAGTGGGCATCCAGGCTTTATATTCCCCCAGAGAACTATGCGCACGAAGCGGGCTGGGAATTGGATCAAGACGGTCGGAAGCGTCGGCTGTTCCATCTCGAATGCTATCCGTTTGAAGTCCATGTGGAAGGGAGCGCGGGAGCAGAGGCTGTAGCGGCCCTGCAGACAGATGACCAGACTTGTCCATGGTGCCAAGGGAAACTAACGGTCCTGTTCGATTATCATCTGCAGCACCCAAGCGTTCGATTTTTAAAGCTTTCCGGCGAGAGGCTAAGGATTGCGGCCTGTATACAATGTAACTGCTATGGGACAGTATTTACGAAGGTGGAGTTGGATGGCAGCTATTCGTGGAGTCATTTCAATACCGTTCCTGATTATTTGCCGATAACAGAGCCACATGAACAACAGACATGGAACAAGTTGCAGCTGTCAGAGAGGAAGATCGGAACCTACGAAGGAGCCTATTGGATGCTTGAGGTATCCACCTCTCAAATTGGCGGTCACCCGGCCTGGATACAGGATGCGGAATATCCCGCATGCCCTTGCTGTTCAAATACGATGATGTTTATCGGACAAATCGATATGGGACAAGCCGATAACAGTGAGGGGATCTACTACACCTTTTTATGTAACGATTGTCTGATTGCTGCCGTAAATTATCAGCAGACCTGAAGCCAATTGGGGCTCTTAACCGAAATCAGTGCTTGACTTGAAGTGAGGGCGTCAAGCACTGATTTTAAGTTTGAGCCCCAATTGGAGATATTTCTTTTATACATGTGTAAAGAGAGGTCCCGAAGCAGACCGAACAGCCTTATCAGGTTCAACGCGAATTGGCGGCGTTGAATCCGTGTAAGGCTGTTTGTGTTTTCAATTATCGTATCTACTACATCACACTCATTCTTCTACACGGCGAACATAATTTTATCCAAAATGTACATAATAACCAGAAAATAAATCCAAATGGTCAAAGGGACATCCTCATGCTAAAGTCGCTATTCAGCAGCAGTAACAATCATAATAAACGCAGGCCTCCGTATATGGAGGAGCAGGATACTTCCGATACTTCTCAAAGCGCTATCCTGAGCGGTAATTTTGAAGCTGATTGCTCGTACTTTAGAGAGCTCTTCGACCGTTCACAAGATATCGTCTTCAACGAGCTGTTGATCTGCGGCAAATATCGCGGAATGATTATTTTTGTAGACGGGTTTGTGGACATATCGCTGATCAGTAGGTTCGTGATCGAGCCTTTGATTAATAAAGAGCAACAGTTTGAACAAGAGCTGAACGAGAATGCCGGACACCCTGACATCCAGGCTGTTTTGCAAAAAAGTATAGTCTCCACTTGCACAACCAAGCTGGAGAAGGCGATGAATCCTATTGCAGCAGCCGTTGCCGCCGGAGAATCCGTTCTACTTCTAGAGGGGGCCTCCCGAGCGCTTATCATCAGCATGAGGGTCCGGGAATCCAGGGCTGTTGAAGAAGCGCCGTCCGAACCGACTGTCCGCGGGCCGCGGGAAGGCTTTACAGAGAAGCTGCGCACCAATACAAGCATGATCCGCAACAGGCTTAAGACAACCAAGCTGAAGATGGAGCCGCTAACGATCGGCGACATCTCCAACACTGAAGTTGTCCTGACGTATCTGGAGGGAGTTGTAAAGACGGAGCTGCTGGACGAGGTTCGTACAAGACTGCAGCGGATCAAAATCGACGGGGTGCTGGAGAGCGGGTATATCGAGGAGCTAATAGAGGATAACAATCATTCCCCGTTTCCACAATTGCTCAACACGGAACGCCCCGATCGGGTGGCCGCCGCCCTGCTGGAGGGGAAAGTTGGTATTTTGATCGATAATACGCCTTTTGCGCTTGTGCTGCCTGCGACCTTCCTGGGATTGCTGCAATCGCCGGAAGACTATTATCAGCGGTATATGATCTCGACTGTCACCCGGTGGCTTCGCTATTGGCTGGCGCTTGCCGCTCTCGTCTTTCCCTCGTTTTATGTTGCCGTCATTACCTTCCACCAGGAGATGGTGCCGGCCAATCTCCTGCTCAGTATTGCATCATCGCGGGAAGCCGTACCTTTTCCGGCCATTATTGAATTGTTTCTTATGGAGATCACCTTTGAAGGATTGCGTGAGGCCGGCATTCGCATGCCGCGTCCTGTAGGTCAGGCGGTAAGCATCGTTGGCGCGCTGGTAATCGGGCAAGCTGCCGTTCAAGCTGGCATTGTCTCGCCCATACTCGTCATTATTGTATCGTTCACAGGGATTGCCTCTTTTATTTTTCCCTCCTATGGTCTGGGGATTTCCGCACGGCTGCTTCGTTTCCCGTTAATGTTCCTCGCCGGTACCCTTGGGCTATACGGAGTTTTTCTTGGGCTGCTGGTCATTTGCATTCACATGCTTAGGCTCCGTTCTTTCGGTATTCCGTATTTGTCTCCGGTATCGCCGCTCTCCTTGAACAACCTCAAGGACACAATTGTTCGGGTGTCTTGGCGTAGCATGATCCGTCGTCGCTAGCGGATCGTCATTTTAGCTCCAGTCCAGTGTGCGACCAACCGATGCATGAACTTTAATGCAACCGTAAGAAAACGAGGTGAACAAGATGCAAGCGAGAACGGCAACCCTGTTCATGATAGTATGTTTAATCTTGTTTATGCTGACGGGCTGCTGGAGCAAGATGGAGGTTAATAAAGTTGCCATTGTCACCGCCGTAGGTCTTGATCAGACAGAGCAAGGCAAGATTCAGCTGTCGCTGGAACTGGCTATTCCGAAACTGCTGGGGGGACCGAACCAGTCGGGAGGCGAGAGGCAAGGGGGAAAAGCAGGCTGGATTCTCTCGGCGGAGGGGAATACGATTATGGAAGCTTACGGCCTCATCCAGCAGAAGGTGCCTCGAAAAATTGTTTTTTATCACAGCAGAGTCATTGTCATCAGTGAAAGACTGGCGCGAAGCGGCATCCTCCCGGTCCTTGATTTTTTTGAGCGATATAAGCAATCGCAGATTAGAAACCATATTCTGTTTACCCGAAATGACGCAAAGGAAATATTACAATTCAAACCTGTATTCGGTAAATTATCCTCCGAGATCTTGCGCGATGAAGCCAAGTCCGAACGTAATGTAAGCGTCCGGTTGCTGCATTTTCTGGATATGATGACAGCACCGGGAGATGTCCCTATGTCTGCGCAGGTGCGACTTGCTCCGGCTCAGGCAGGCAAGAACAAAAATGCGGAATCGGGCAACATGACAAACAAGAGTCTGTCTCTGAGCGGGGCTGCAGTGTTCCAAAAGGACAAGTTGATTGGCTGGCTGAATGAATCTGAGACCAAAGGCGCTATGTGGCTGAAGAATCGGATGCAGGATGTCGTGATCACTATCCATGTTCCGGACGCTAAAGGCGGCGGACGGTTCAGTGTACAAATTTTACAGTCGCATACAAAATATAAAACCCGCCTTACCAATAAGGAGGTTCTCATACAGGCGGATATCCAAGCCAAGTTATCTATTTACGAGAACTCTTCCAAGCTGAATATGAGTAATCCGAAAGATTTGGATTATGTCGAGGGCCTGGTCAGTGATAACGCTAAGGCCAGAATCGAAGAGGTCTGCAAAAAGGCACAGCAGGTGTACAAAAGCGATATTCTCGGACTCGGGCATGTGGTCTACCGCCAGCATCCGAAGCAATGGCATACAATTTATAACAAAAAATGGGACAAAGTATTTCCTGAAGTTACTGTATCTGTTGCTCCGCACATTAGCGTCAACCAAATCGGGCTGACCAACAAATCGATTGAGATGGAATAAGAGCAGAACGAAAGGAGGAGCCTCATGATTAAAGTATCCGGGTATCAGCTGTTTGCCGCTACAGTCTTTTTCCAATTGGGGACAACAGTCGTTTTCGGATTCGCGGCGGATGCCGGTCGGGATGCTTGGATTGTGATTCTGTTATCCGCCTTGATCGGGACGCTTGTGATTATGGGCTACACGGCTCTGTCCAAAATGATGCCTGGTCTGACGCTGGTCGAGTGGTTCCCTAAACAGTTTGGTCCCTGGTTGGGCATTCCCATTGCCTGGCTCTATCCCTTTTTATTTATTTATGACGCTGCCCGGGGAATCAGCGATCTGGAGGGATTGGTTCCCGTCACCCTGCTGCCGGGTACGCCTACTTGGGTCATTCTGGGCTCTATGATGCTTGTAATCGTCTACTTGCTGTTCAGCGGAGTTGAAGTGATTTTCAGGCTTGCGGGACTGCTGCTGCCGATTATTTTTATTACTTTTTTGCTTGAGCTACTACTGCTGTTAAGCTCCAAAAACGTCATTTTCTCAAATATTCTCCCTATATTGGGCGATGGTTGGGGGCGAGTATGGAAATCGGTCTGGCCCTTTGGCATTTTACAAACCTTCGGCGAAACCATTGAATTTGCGATGCTGTGGACCTTTTTGAAGCAGGAAGGTAAGCTGACTCAAATCAATTTAATTGCCGTAATGGTATCCGGAATAACGATTACTGTATTCGACATGTTCGCGATCATGGTACTGGGCGAAAACGTATTTCAACGGAACGTTTATCCTTTGCTCGTGCTGCTGAAGCAGCTCAGTATCAGCGACTTTCTCGATAATCTGGACGCGCTGGGCGTAATGTACTTCATGACTACCATTTTGTTAAAAGTAACGCTCCACCTGATAACAGCGGTTCTGGCTATCCGTAAGCTCACCCGTTCCCAAAGCTATCGTCTGCCGATTCTTATTGCCGCAGCTGTCACCTTGTGGACCGGGAGCAATATGGCTCAAAGTGTGACCGACCATCTCTTTGTAGGAACTCGGATTCTACCTTACAACCTGTGGATTCCCCTGTTCTTTGTTATTCCGGGGATTCTCCTGACAGTTGCCTGGATTCGCAAACAACAGGAGCCGGGCTATGAATGAATATATCTGGCCTTGGCAATCCCATGTGATGATGTCACACCCTTGGGCAATATGTGTCATGTTCGCCGGATTGGCTCTGCTGATGTCCATGATTACATGGTTCAAGAAGAAATGAACGGAGAGCTTGTTTTACAAGCTTTCGAAATGAAGGGTTTTACGTAACAACGTCGAATATTTGACGAGTATTTAAAGAGATTTAATTAGCGCACCAGTGAGAAATAATGAGACAAAGGATGGTTAATATGCCACATACGGTTGATTTTAAAAACGTGTCTACGGTTGGTTTGGAGTCCTCTCCTGTAGCAGAAGCGCTTGCCGGCTTGCGCGCCAATGAAGCCCGTTATTTTATGAATAAATACAAGCATGAATTTACGGTTGTACCCGCTAGCGAAAGTCAAGAGAGCCTCGATTATGTGAACCGGATCTTGAAAGAAGAACGTGATATTGTGTTTGCGGCCAAACCATTGGAAACGTCGCGTTTTCAAGTGGAAAATATCCAATTTACCTACGTCTTTTACGAGGATGGTCTGGGGCTCAATGTTATGTATACGGTTGATGATCCTAAGAAGCGGGCCGTCGGTTTTAAGCTTTCGGAGGGGATGGAAGTACCCAAGGAGCTAGAGGAAAGGTTTAAGTTTGCTAGACAGAAGTCGAAGCTGGCCGGAACTATTCGGGGTTCGTTTTTTGTCATTAAAGGACAATATTAAAAGGGTGTAGCGTTGACGGAAGTGCAACAGTAGAGTGTGGCTAAACCTCTGAGACCTTTGGTTTCGGAGGTTTTTTATTTCTTTTCGACGGAGTGATTGCCCACCATTTTCCATGGTATGATGAATAACAGACAATCTGGAATCATTTTCTAGACAAAATAAAAGATGATGGATGAGACAAGGACGAAGGAGAACGGAACGCGATGGCCAAAATTTTGATCGCCGAGGACGAATCGCATATCCGCGAACTGATCGGTTTATATTTGAGAGGCGAAGGGTTTGAAATCGAGGAAGCGACGAACGGGGTCGAAGCGCTCTCCATCGTAGAGAATACGGAGATCGATCTCGTTGTATTGGACATTATGATGCCGCGAATGGACGGCTGGGATTTATGCCGGCAGCTTCGCGGCGGGGAGCGGGATATTCCGATCCTGATGGTGACGGCAAAGGGAGAGTCGGGAGATAAGGTAAAAGGCTTTCAGCTCGGAACCGACGATTACATTACCAAGCCGTTCGATCCGGTAGAACTGGTCCTGCGCGTCAAGGCAGTGCTGAAGCGATACCGGATCGCCTCGTCCCAGATCATCCAGCTTGGCGATGTCGTGCTCAATCGGCGCACGTTCAAGGTCGAGCAGGGAGGAGAAGAAGTGACACTGCCTTTAAAGGAGTTTGAGCTGCTGTTTAAGCTGGCGAGCCATCCAGGGCAAATTTTTACACGCGAGCAGTTGATCGTACAAATATGGGGGATGGACTACGAGGGGGATGACCGGACGGTCGACGTGCATATTCGCAGATTGCGAGCGCGGTTTGCTGGCGAGAAGCGGCATTTTCGCATAGAAACGGCTCGCAGCCTCGGATACCGACTGGTCGTGAACCCATGATCAAGACGTTGTATGTTCGTGTCGTACTGACGTTTCTTGCCGTTATTATAATCGCCCTTCTGGGGGCGACTCTGCTGGGGGGTGCGTTATTTGAACAGGACTTGGACGACTTGCAGCACAATGAGATGCGAACCGCCGCGGAAAATATAATTCGCGTCTATGAAGAGGCGACGGTCAAGGATCTGGATCGGTTTATGGGCAGTATCGGGCCTCTTACCACTTATCCTATACGCGTTTATGATGACACCGGTCAAATGAAATCGTATTTGGGCGCGAATCGTCCCGACAAGTTTGAGATTCCACCGAAGCTCGTCCAGCAAGTGCTGAGCGGTGAGATTTATCAGGCGAATGAGAAGGATGACAAGGTATTTGTCGGTTTTCCGTTTCAATTCGGTGAGAAGCCGTATGCCATGTTCCTACTAACCTCGTCGAAGAACGAAGGGATGATTTTATCGCTGTTCTTAACGGTATTGCTCCTCGTCTTGCTGATCGGCAGTGTATGTATTCTATTTGCTGCGGGCTACTTAGTGAAGCCGCTCAAAGCGTTGACGAGAGCGACCAAACGGCTAGCCAAGGGCGACTTTGACGTGGCTGTGAAAGTGATGCGCAAGGACGAGATCGGGGCGCTTGCCCAAAGCTTTAACGAGATGGCGTTTGAGCTCAAGCAAGTGGAGACGATGCGGCGGGACTTTGTCTCAAACGTCTCGCACGAGATCCAGTCGCCGTTAACATCGATATCCGGATTCGCTAGGGCGCTCAAGAACGACAAGCTTGTCAAGGAGGAGCAAAGCCGTGACCGCTATCTCGACATTATTGTGACGGAAAGCGAAAGGCTGTCCCGCCTAAGCGATAACCTGCTTAAGCTAGCTTCGCTCGAGTCGGAGCACCACCCATTCGCAGCTAGTACGTTTCATCTCGACGAACAGCTCCGCCAAGTGGCCGTAGCTTGCGAGCCTCAATGGTCCGCTAAGCACATCCAATTGGACTTGCGGTTACCTGACGCCATTAACATAACGGCAGATGCCGATCAGCTCCGCCAAGTGTGGTTGAACCTGCTCGGCAACGCCATAAAATTCACGCCGGAGGGCGGGCAAATCTCCATTCGTCTATTAGAGCAGCGCGGTACGCTGACTGTCGCCATCAGCGACACTGGACCGGGCATTGCGCCGGAAGAACTGAGCCGCATTTTCGATCGTTTCTACAAGGCGGACCGTTCGCGCAGCAGCAGCGGCAGCGGGCTCGGCCTTGCCATTGTAAAGAAGATTGTCGTCCTTCATCAAGGGGACATTGAGGCGAATAGCGAGGCTGGCCGAGGTACAACGATGACGGTCACACTTCCAAGCTTGCCGCCATTGCAATAATCAAGGTGAACGCACTTCATCATCAAATTTATTATCGTCTTCTGCCGGTGCCTTCTGGGCGCCGGTTTTTTGACGTTTGAGTGAGTTCACAACATTCCCGCCATAAACCGATGCACTGGTTCATGCTCCGTTCATATTTCCCCCTCACACTGACGATGGAACGCGCAGCTGCGGAATTTATGAATTAGAGGAGCATGTCGATGATGGATTCGATCAAGTGGTTGACCGTGTATGATATGATGCTTTGTTTGCTGAATTTGTTTTTGCTAATTTGGTATGCCTGGCCTGTCGCCAAACGTTGCAGGTGGATTGATTTTATGCCCAGCCTGGGGATCGTTATCGCTGTGGCCAGTATATGGAGCGGCGATACAACACTGCTGGCGATAGCGATTTATTCGATAACGGCCGTCGTGTTCTTATGTACACTCAAGCGTTTATTCAAGCCGCGATCCGGAGCTAATGAGCCGAGGCGTATTTTATTCAGCGTAATTCGGGCCGTTCTCTGTGCCAGCAGCATTCTGATCATGGGGGTTGCCATTCAGTCGGCGGGCGAGCTGCGATACAACCCGGTCAGCGATTGGAGCGATCTGAGTTATGCTGAAGCTTTTGTTCGGTTAAACGAGCGTTTCGCAGACGAATATCCTTTCGGGGAATGGAAGAAGATCGATTGGGGGCTCATGCGCAGCAAATATGAGCCGATCTTCGAGCAAGCGGACAGGGAGAACGACAAAGTGCTTTATTACAAGACATTGAGGGATTACCTCTTCTCCTTGCGTGACGGCCATGTTCGAATTGCGAACGAGAAACTATATGCGGGCAATCCGATTTTCAAAGAAGAAGTCGGCGGCGGATTCGGCTTAAGCACGCTCCAACTGGATGATGGCCGGGTGATGGTTACGCTCGTTCTCAAGGATAGTTCGGCCGAACGAAGCGGCATCCGGCTGGGCGCAGAAATTTTGAAGTGGGATGGGATGGAGGCAAAGAACGCTTATAACAGCACAGTGTGGACCGATTCTCCCCCTACCAATCAGAACGAAAATATAAATCGCGGCCGGTTTATGGTCAGAGCCGGGGTCGGCCGAGAGGTCAAGGTGGAGTTTAGGAATCAGGGTGCCGAACAAATCAAGAAGGCGACGCTACAAGCGTACGACGATCAGTTTGAGACGCTGAAAAAAACGAAAGTTAGCATCGTGAAGGGAGCGCCTCCGGTAGAAGGCAAATTGTTGAGCAACGGATACGGATATGTGAGAATTACGAGCTTTCTTGCGAATACAGCGGAAATGCCTGAGGTTAGTCTGGCGAGCTTGTTCTCCAGCTCCTCTGTTCCCGATCCTGTAGATTTGCTGAGCGATTGGTTGAAATTGTTCGAAGCGAAGCATGTCAAAGGCTTGGTTATCGACTTAAGGGACAATCCTGGCGGGGAGGATGGCATTGCAGTAAGGATGGCGGGGCATTTGGTTAAAGAGGAGAAGTTGTACGGATATGCAAGCTACTACAATCGGAATTTACGAAGATTCGCAATCAACTACGGCGAAGATTATACGATAAAACCTTCGGAGCCTCATTACGAAGGAAATATTGCCTTATTAATCAACGGGCGGACGGCAAGCTCGGGGGAAGGGCTGCCGCTTGTTTTGAAAGGACAACCGAATGTTACTATCGTCGGCTTCACCGGGACAAACGGTTCGTTCGGGGTGAAGACCAGCCCTATCGAGGTAGTGATGCCGGAAGGGTATATCGTGGAATCAGCCGATGGCAGAAGCCTGAACGAGGATCATATCATTCAAGGCGACGGTGATTACACGGGGCGCGGCGGCGCGGTGCCGGACGTGATCGTACCGTTAAACGAGCAGACGTTTAAAGAGAAGTATGTCGAAGGGCAGGATGTAGAGCTGCGCTATGCGATTGATGCTATGGAGAGACGAGCCGTCGAGGTTCGTTAAATATCCTGGTAGGAAAATCTTGACATCATTGAGGGATGTGGATACTATTGCCATAACATGAATGAATTGAAATGGGGTAATCGAATGTATCATTTGATTGTCAAACAACCTCATCATCATGAGAGGCGTTAACACATTCCTGAACATGGGGATGGGTTAACGCTATTCGCGCTTCCCATCCTGCGATAGAACGCGCGGGACCATGGGTCCAGCGCGTTTTTTATTTTTGCACAAAAAAGGAGGGCTAAGAAATGGCAATTATGACCGATGCGAGAGGGAATATTTTATTAGAGTTTTTAGAAATGGAAGAGAATCAGCTTGATACTGTTGAACTCGACGCTCCGCTTACGCATGCATTAATTGTAGTGGAGTGCCAAGGGAAATACCTGCTCATGCTAAATAAATGGAGAAAGAGCTGGGAGCTGCCCGGCGGTGTTATTGAAGCAGGAGAAACAGCCAGGCAATGTGTCATTAGAGAATTATATGAGGAAACCCATCAAGTAATCGAAGAAATCGACTTTAAAGGGTTAATGAAATTTAGACTCCAACCGAGTTTTCACGGGCCAGAAAGGACGGAGTATGGCGCGTTGTTTTCGGGGAAACGCAGTCAGCTTGATGATTTTGTCGAGAACGATGAAGCAAGCTCTATTATTTTATGGGACGGTATAGCGGATATTGGACAGATTGAAGAGATAGACAAGAAATTGATTGAGTTCGCTTAATATAATCATCAATCAATTAACGAGTAATTTATATGAATGCAAAAACAGGCCGGTTCGACAAGTTGGCGAACCGGCCTGTTTTCTAATTTGAAGCGGCGTATAAGCAAACACTTGATTTTATGCCTTCTGCCAATCAAGCTTTTCTCCATCTTCCGGTATAAGGACCGTCCGATTAAGACTCTTTTCGGTGACAAACACTTTAAGCTCTGCTCTTGTCAGCAGGCAATGATTAAGAGCTTCCATATGGGAAACGACAATTGTTGCGTTTGGCGCTGCTTCATGTACATGCAGCACGTCTTCTAGACCCATAATAATCAAGCCGCCCTCAAGGAACTGCGCTGCTCCTCCATTCACAACGATGACGTCTGGTCGATACGTTTGAATTGCTTGCTCAACGTCTTCGCACCAAACGGTATCCCCGGCAATGTATAGGGTATCTTCATCGGGGTGTTGAAAAACAATGCCCGAGACCTGGCCCATCCGCTTGCCAATTTCCCCTTTACCATGCTGGCCGGATTTTTTATACAGGACGACGTTGCCAATTCTCGTATCGTTCTCCAACACCGCTACACGCTCAAACCCTTTCTCTCGAATCGTCACAGAGTCCGCCTCTGATTGCGCAAAAATAGGCATTTCTTTCGGAATGGCCTGTACGGCCGTATCATCGAAATGATCGACATGCAGATGTGTAACAAGGACTGCATCGACATCTAATAGCGAATCGACCGAAACCGGCAATGACACTAGCGGGTTATTACGGCCGCTGTTCGGTGTATTCGGAAATGGCGGTAGTGTGCCAGCATCGGCGAAGAATGGATCAATGAGAAAACGGCTTCCTCCAAACTCAAGCTTTAAAGTTGCATTACGCACTTGTGTCAGTTTCAAATCGCTTCTCTCCTTAACTTTTGATATCATAACCTTAACGAATCTTGGGATATGGATACACAGAGAAACGAAAGTAATTCGCGCTAAAAACTTGATTTATGAAAGAGGTTATAACGAATGCTCGATAAAACCGACTTTGCCATTATTGATGAGCTGACGGCAAACGGACGAATGACGATGAAAGAGCTAGGGGCCAAAGTGCATATGACCGCCCAAGCCGTAAGGCTGCGTGTGGAAAAGCTCGAGGATGCGGGCATTATTCAAGGGTATACTGCCGTAACCGACCCAGACAAGCTGGGCCGTCCCGTTCATGCTTACCTTAATCTTTATACGAAAGAAGCCAATCATTCGCCATTGCACGGCTTTTTGGATAATCACCAGCAATATATCGAGAGATTACATAAAATTAGCGGCGAAGGTTGTTATTTAATAGAACTGCGCTTTCCGTCCAACGCAGAGCTAAGTGCCTTTTTAGAACGATTAAACGAATACGCCAACTACAAGCTTTCTTTAGTGATTGGCTAAAATATTGGTCTTCTATAGAAAAGAGGGAGGGTCATAAATGAATAAAGGAAAAGTTGTATTTTTAAACGGTTTTACGATTTCTGGAAAAACATCTATAGTAGATACTATAGAGTCTAGTTCTGACGGCGGATTCGAATCCAAATGCAGTGAAATGGCATTGGGGCTTTGACGATCCCGCAAAGACGATCGGCACCGAAGAAGAAATCATGGACCAATTTCGAACGGTTCGGGACGCGATGAAGTCGCGTGTGGAAAAGTTCTTAGCAAAAGGCCGATAAATATTATTCACATACTACTTTCGTATGACTACAACCTCCTTTCAATCGCCTATTATAGTTAGATAGGTTTGAAGGTTAGGAGGTTTTTTGTGCGATATCCAAGGTGGGAAAATGATAGGTTCGTTTATCCTAATTCAATAACGGATACGTTGAGCGGTTGACTTTGGATTCAAATACCACAGACCACTATGATGATTGGGATTACTATTTGTGTGAGGGGAGAATTATATGTATTTTATGAAGAAGATAGGGAATATTTTTCTGATTTTGACCATCCTAACAGGGCTGCTGGTTTTAAATTCAGGCGGTGCAGCCTATGCGGCATCTTCACCAACCATTATGGTTGAAAAGTCGGCATTGAAAATTGGCGATACATCGCTGGTGACATTCACGTTCTCGGAAGCGGTGACAGGCTTTACTCTTGCGGACCTGACGGTTGAGAACGGTACGTTAAGCAGCCTCAGTACATCCGATAACATCACGTGGACGGCGACATTAACGCCGGCTATGGGCATATCAAATACGACCAACCTCATCACACTCGATAACACGGGTGTGGAGAATGCCGCAGGCAATGCGGGCACAGGCACCACCGACTCCAACAATTACGCGATCGATACGGATCGGCCAACGGCCACCATTGTGGTCGCAAATACGGCGCTGGGAGCGGGTCAGACTACACTCGTAACGATCACGTTCTCGGAAGCGGTGCGGGGCTTTACTCTTGCGGACCTGACGGTTGTTAACGGTACGTTAAGCAGCCTCAGTACATCCGATAACATCACGTGGACGGCAACATTAACGCCGGCTGCGGGCATATTAGCTAAGGATAACCACATTACGCTCGATAACACGGGCGTGCAGGACGCTGCAGGCAATGCGGGTATGGGCACCACCGATTCTAACAATTACGCGGTCGATTGGTTTCGGCCAACGGCCACCGTTGTAGTCGCATATACGCCGCTGGGAGCGGGTCAGACTTCACCGGTAACGATCACCTTCTCGGAAGCGGTGACGGGTTTTACTAATGCGGACCTGACGGTCGAGAATGGCACGCTGAGCACCGTCAGCTCGTCCGATGGTATTACATGGACGGCGACGTTCACGCCGAACGCTGGCGTCAACGATACGACCAACCTCATCACACTCGATAACTCGGGAGTGCTGGATCTCGCAGGCAATGAGGGTACGGGAACCACCAACTCCAACAATTACGCGATCAATACGGTTATGCCGACAGCTACCATTGTGGTTGCAAATTCGGAAATGAAAATTGGCGATACATCGCTGGTGACATTCACGTTCTCGGAAGCGGTGACAGGCTTTACTCTTGCGGACCTGACGGTTGAGAACGGTACGTTAAGCAGCCTCAGTACATCCGATAACATCACGTGGACGGCGACATTAACGCCGGCTGCGGGCATATCAGCTACGACCAATCTCATCACACTCGATAACACGGGTGTGGCGAATGCCGCAGGCAATGCGGGCACAGGCACCACCGACTCCAACAATTACGCGATCGATACGGATCGGCCAACGGCCACCGTTGTGGTCGCAAATACGGCGCTGGGAGCGGGTCAGACTACACTCGTAACGATCACGTTCTCGGAAGCGGTGACGGGATTTACTAATGCGGACCTGACGGTCGCGAATGGCACGCTGAGCACCGTCAGCTCGTCCGATGGAGGCATTACATGGACGGCGACGTTCACGCCGACTGCTGGCATAGCAAGTATGATCAACCTTATCACACTCGATAACACGGGAGTGCTGGATCTCGCAGGCAATGCGGGTACGGGTACCACTACCTCCAGCAATTACACGATCAATACGGTTATGCCGACAGCTACCATTATGGTTGCAAATTCAGCATTGAAAATTGGCGATACATCGCTGGTGACATTCACGTTCTCGGAAGCGGTGACGGGCTTAACTAATACGGACCTGACGGTCGCAAACGGCACGCTGAGCGCCGTCAGCTCGTCCGATGGAGGCATTACATGGACGGCGACGTTTACGCCGAACGCTGGCGTCAACGATGCGACCAATCTCATCACGCTCGATAACACGGGTGTGGAGAATGCCGCAGGCAATAGGGGGATAGGCACCACCGACTCTAACCCTTACGCGATCGATACAGTTCGGCCAACGGCCACAGTTGTGGTCGCAAATACGGCGCTGGGAGTGGGTCAGACTACACTAGTAACGATCACGTTCTCGGAAGCGGTGACGGGTTTTACTAATGCGGACTTGACGGTCGCGAACGGCACGTTGAGCGCCGTCAGTTCATCCGATGGAGGCATCACGTGGACGGCGACGTTCACGCCGACTGCCGGGATAGCAAATACGACCAACCATATCACGCTTGATAATACGGGTGTGCAGGATCTCGCAGGCAATGCGGGCACGGGCACCACCGACTCCAACAATTACACCATCAATTCGGTTCAAAGCTCGTCTTCAGGTGGCGGCGGTGGTTCGAGTACGCCTACTGATGGTAAATTAACGCTGCCCGCAGGCCAATCAGGTCAAGTTAGCTTTGGAGATGCGGTTACGATTTTTGTTCCGGCAGGCGCTGCAAACAAAGAACTAAAATTAACGACAAGCAAATTGCTGGATACTCAAAATCTTCTAACGAGTAAGCAAGTGCTAGCAAGCTCGATTTATGAGATTCAGAAAAATTTCCCGGAGGACGTCCTTAAACCGGTAACGCTAACTTTTGCTTTTGATCCATCAAACGTGAAGAAAGATCAAAGAGCAGCGATCTTCTATTATGATGAAACGAAGAAGGTATGGGAAGAAGTGACCGGCGGCAAGACGAACGGGAATCGCATTACTGTAGAAGTCTATAATTTTATGAAATATGCGGTAATGGTCGTAGATCAACCAACGGATACCACTGTGGGTATTCAATTTAGCGATATCGCCGGACATTGGGCTGAGGCAAGCATTAAGCAAGCGGTGAGCAAGGGCATCGTTACAGGTTATACCGATGGAACGTTTCGTCCGAATGCTACCGTGACTCGTGCAGAATTCGCGGTGATGCTCATGAATGTGATCAAACCGCAAGGGGATGGAGCGGAGCTGAATTTCTTTGATACCGCAGGGATCGGAGATTGGGCGAAGAAAGCGATCGCTCAAGCCGTACAAGCTGGTATTCTAAAAGGCTATGAGGACGGAAGCTTCCGCCCAAATGCAGAAGTTACGCGTGCAGAGATGGCCGTAATGCTGGCAAATGCTCTCGGACAAGCCATCGAAGCAGGTGCGGCAACCGGTTTCGCGGACGACAAAAAAATTCCGGCATGGGCGAAGGACAGTGTTGCATACGTGCAGCAAGCAGGGGTCGTGAAAGGGAATGGCAATAATCAATTCGTTCCTCAAGGCCATACAACAAGAGCTGAGGCGGTAACGGTTCTGTTGAATATGTTGGCGCACATGAACAAGTAGGAGATCTTCTTGTTCCATTAAGACACTAAAGCATTTACGGCTTTAGTGTTTTTTGTTTTGCGGAGGCATAGAATTTAACGGCAAGTATCTTCACCATTGCAAAACAAGTAGGAAAATGTTCCTAATGAAAATGCCCATGTCTTCCGAAAAAGTAAAAGTAATTATTAAATAACAGCGGAGGATAGGAATGGAACAGAACGGTTTGAAGGAAAGCAGCACGATACGACTTTTTACAAGAAATAACATCATTTTGCTGGCAGGCTGCTTGTTCGTGACGCTGGCATCCTTTTTATTTGCATTAATGCATGGCGGTGCATTCTCTCTATCGATTTCCGATATTTTCAATATTTCTTTAAATAGAGTTCCTGAATCGACTCAAGGCAGAATCTTTACCGAAATACGGTTGCCCCTAACAATGAATACGCTGCTCTATGGTGCTGCCATGGGAGTGGCTGGTATTCTGCTGCAGCGTGCGACTCGCTTTACAGTAATATGTCCTTCTACTCTAGGACTAGTGCCTGCCGGCATTCTCGCTGTTTTGATTGCCATACATCTCTTTGAATTACAAAATGAATGGGCGGTCTCAATAATAGGTACGCTGGGGGCAGGGATTGGCTTACTGATTGCCTATCTTGTTTCACTTGCAATTCCAATCCAGGCAAAAGGATTGCGACGTTTGGTCGGAGGTCTGGTGGTTGTAGGCGTGCTTGTCGTAGTGCTGTTCATTTTGGTACTGAAATGGGAGCTTGAAATCTCATTTATAGCTAATCTGCAAACTGGTTTATTTCGCACAGGTTCTCTATTGATTCCAATTAGTCTAATCTGTTTTGTTCTTTCTTTCTGGTTATCCGGTCGAATGAATGGAAATTCCAATGACGATCCAATGTGGCTCATAATCATTTTTATCGTGTTAGCAACTATTCTCACGGGAACGGCCATTACGACAGTAGGGAACTGGGCAATGGTTGGATTGATCGCTTCGAATGTTGCAAGGTGGCTTGCGAGAAGGGAGGATTACCGCGTTATACTACCGGTAGCGGCCATGATCGGCGCAGTTATCGTGTCTGTATTAAATACGGTTTCATATTTTATCAATCCTCCAATGGTGACTCCGCTTCATACGGTGACGGGTTTGATCGGATTGCCATTGCTAGTGGTGCTAATATGGAAAGAAGCCGTTCGTAATGCTAAAGTAATACAGGCGAACAAATCAGCTTAGACGGTTCCGGTTTACCCTTCACCGTACGAGTATGATGACAAGGATCTCCAGAATTATGTTGCTTCAAAAAAGGATTGACTGATAATGCAGCATATGTTATTTTTTATTTACCAAAAAAAGAGAGGTGAGTGCGATGATGACAATTCAAACAACGATCGATAAACAAATAAAAAGAATTTCATCTCGTCCATCTATAGTCAGAGGCTATTTATTTTGAAAATAGCTGAGAAACTTGTTCTTGTTTAAAAAGACATGTTTTTCAGTTTAGCCAAGAGACCATGGGAGATGATGCCATGGTCTTTTTTGTGTTTTTTTAAAATGAGAGGGGAAGATTGCCTTCAACAAGATCAGAAACGCTTACGGCGAACAAATTCAAAAGTTCAAGCTGATTTTAAGGGAAGCCTATCAAAGCATTTACAAGTATCAATTGGATCGTTCAACTGAAAATGAATTACAAATGCGACATGCCATTCACGAGACAAGGGAGACATTGGATTTTTTCGCAAACTACCTGCCTTATTCAAAGGCCAAATATATATTTGCCCTTCGAAGAGCTGATGAAATGACACCATTTGACCTCATAATGTGCTTTGATCAAGCAATTTTTGAAATGCATTTATGGGAAGCGCTCTCAGAACTAGGGATCAAGGGGGGGCAGGTGTCCAAAGAGAATCCTTGGAGCAAAGAGTTGCGCGCGTTATTGAACGAACGTCAAGAAGTTCGCCCTACTGCTAAAACCCTCCATGCTGAAGAGGAATTTCTAGCAAGCGGGTCTACCGCGTGCAGAGGGAGTGCTCAAGGACGAGCTTGTATCGTTTTGGATAAAGAAGATTTTCAGAAGATACAAATGGGCGATATTCTTATAACAACAATGACAACCCCTGATTTTATTGAGGTAGCCCATCTGATTACGGGCATCATTACCGACCGCGGCGGCGTCGTCTGCCATGCGGCGATTCTAGCCAGAGAATTCAATATTCCTTGCGTTGTCGGCTGTCAAACGGCAACAACTTCTATTAAGGATGGCGATCAGATTCGATTGGATGCGACCGCTGGTATTGTATTGGGAGTGATCCAATGAATCGGTATCCATACTTGGTACCTCTAGAGAAAGCAGCAAATTCGCTTGAGTTTGGAGGCAAAGCGACGCAATTAAACCTTGCGATTCAAAATAAACTCCCCGTTCCGAAAGGGTTTGTGCTTTCCAATTCCTTAGTGGATCAGTGGGTATCGGGTCAAATCTCGTTGGAAACAGAGCTGCCATTTGTTTTAAGTGAACTGGGGCCAATTGCGGTTCGATCGTCCGCTATCGGTGAAGATAGCAAGCACAGAAGCTATGCAGGGCAATATGTTTCCTTCTTGAATCTAGATTCAATCTCTGGGATTAAGGAAGCAATCATTGCTGTCCGAGAATCGGCTTCTTCTAAGAGAGTGAAGCTTTACAACGAAAGGTTTGGGATCACTGAGACACCTAGGATGGCGGTTATTCTACAGCAAATGGTATCTGCAAAAGTGTCCGGGATTCTTTTTACGCAAGACCCCGTATCTAAAGCAGAAGAGATCATTATTGAAGCCAGCTGGGGATTTGGAGAGCCGATTGCATCGGGTCAAATCATACCTGATTTTTTTCGCATAGGCAGTGAGGGTCAACTTATTGAGCAAAGGGCATACGCAAACAAAGCTTGTCTGAATGAAACAGAAATTCAAAAGCTTCGCCAGTTAGCAGCCTGTTGTGAGCATGTGTTTGGCAGGGCTCTCGATATCGAGTGGGCATTCGATCAGCAGACTCTTTATTTGCTTCAGTGCAGGCCTATAACTTGCTGATAACCGAAGGTGACTTTGAAATTATATTTGATAAATGCGATGAAGACGATTGAGTGAATGAAAACGGAAAGCTGTATACTTTTGCAGTGAATGAGTAACAGAAATTTCTGGATGTCCCTCTGCGCTGCGAAACTTCAGAACAAATCGAAGATTATAAAGCACTATTAGTTTTAATTAGCTTTATGAAATTGCATCTCGTTACCTGGGGCTTCGATATATGAGTTGGAATCTAGGAGCTTGGACAAGCGATCCACGGGCCAAAGACGGATTGATAAAATACTTGAATATGGTAGTTGGCGCATCTTCACATTAATGCAGGTACAAAACCTCAGCGTTACTTGTATCTTTTCGAGGTGTGGAGTGCTCTGTGTCTAGCGATGAATCAATGATGCTCGGGTGATTTTTTTATAAACCAACCCAGCGCCAATATAAGTAAGGCAACTATAAATTCAATCCAAAAAACCGTTTGCAGACCGGATACCAAGCTTTGTGTCCTCTCATTCATGGCAGTGGGATCGAGTGAATGGTGAAGATAACGATTGGCTCCAGACGACATGATACCGATGAACAAAGCGATGCCGATTCCCCCTGCAATCTGTTGGAGCGTATTGTATATGGCCGTGCCATGAGGGATCAGGTGACGTGGAAGCTGATTCAACCCTGTCGTTTGAGCCGGCATGACGACGAACGACATGCCTAAGAATAAGAGGACATGTTTGATTAGAATGGAACCTTGCGTTGTGCTACTGTCGATGCCGGTAAACAGCCATAGTGATATGGCGATCAGGAACAGCCCAGGCACAATCACGAATCTCGGCCCGAATCTATCGAATAATTTCCCCGACAACGGCATCATGATCGCGTTCAAAATGCAGCCTGGCATCAGAAGCAAGCCGGTCGCGAACGCGGTCCATTGCATCACATCCTGCATATAAATCGGCAGTAGTGTCGTTGTGGCGAATAGAACCATCATAAGAGCGACAACCAATATTGCAACAAGCGAAAAAAGGGGATACCGGAACACTTGAAGATCGATCAACGGCACTTTGATCGTAAGCTGTCGCCATACAAGTAAAATCAAAAAGAGACTGCCTAAGGCAAGTGTTCCGTAACCCTCCATCTGGGACCAGATATTGGACTGGCTGAAGCCGTAGGTGACGCAGCCGAAGCCTGCGGTTGAAAGGACGATGGATAAAAAATCGACCTTTGGTTTGGTCAATTCGGTCACATTTTTCACGTGCATGAATGCATAAAAAATCGAAAACAGTGCGACAGGAATCACCATGTAGAACAGCCACCGCCAGTGCAAAGTATCGATAATCAAACCAGACAAAGCCGGTCCGATGACAGGAGCGATCATGATGACCAGACCCATGAGACCCATGGCGGCACCTCGGCGTTCAGGAGGATAGAGGGCGAGGATCGTATTCATCATCAACGGGAGCAATAATCCTGTCCCGCAAGCCTGCACAATTCTGCCCAACAGCAAGATGCCGAATCCCGGGGAAACTGCGCACAAGCAGGTTCCGGCCAAAAATAACGCCATCGCAGTCATAAACATCTGGCGAGTTGTGAACCATTGCTGCAGTAATGCGGTAACTGGCACAAGTACGCCAATCACGAGCATATAACCCGTTGATAACCATTGGATGGTCGAGGCGGCAATGTTAAATTCCTTCATCAATCCCGGAAACGCATTGGTAAGTAAATTCTCGTTAAGAAACGCGACAAATGCACCAATGAGCAAAGCGGTAAGCATAGCTCCGCTCTTCACTCCTCTTGCTACTTGAGCCTGTTCGTCCATCTTCTGCCTCCTGATTGTTCATTTTGTTCCGTCCATTGTGTGCGAATTGCGTATCCCGCATCACCTGAAAATCATTTTACGTGAAGCTCGTTGAATTGAAAAAAGCGATATCGCTCATCCTGCGCGGAAATTCATTCATAATTCGAAAGTGTAAGGGGGGCACCCTGCTATGTCGCACATTCGCTCATTATTTCTTGACAAGATGAGGTTTGGGGATTACTATATCGTGCCGGTTACTCAACAAGGCGAGATGAAATCAAAAGGCTGACTTTTCGCAGTGCATTAGCACCCGAATCGTCAGCCTATCGTACCTATTATCAAATTATCCTACACCGTCGCTTTCTAACAGGGAGTAAAAATGATCACGATCCTCGTTGTCAAATTTGCCCAGTGACCGCACTTTAATAAATTCATGTCCGCCATACATGTCTATTTCCTCACCGTACCCATTGAAGAGGGCGATCATATTGCCCTCCTGATTCAGCTCCATATACCCGAAACATTTCGCATCGGGCGTTTCACCGTAGTAGAGCGTATATCTGATTTTGATTACTTTATGCATGCAGATCCTCCTTTTCTGTCGTGCGACTTGGCTTTGATTTTATACATGTTTCACCATAAAATGTCAACAGGTAAATGGCGTTACATCATGTGCGGAACCGCTCAAACCCATTAGGCATAAGCTGATATATGTTGATTCGAGAGGAAGTTTGAGCATGTATCCTTATCGCCCGAACATTTATCAATTTCCTTATATGGATTATCGGTTCATCCCTTACTGGCATTATTCCCCTAATTTTGAAGGTGAACGCTACTTCTGGCGGCATGGCATCAAGGGGACTGTTGAAAGCCTCCAATATGCTCAACAGCCGCTTACGTTCGTGCTTGTACATGGCTCATGGGCCGATGCCCATTTCTGGGATGGGATAGCGGCAGTGCTGCGGAACAACGGGCATGCCGTTTATACGCCTGAATATGCCGGTCACGGGAACGACCTTAATAAAAATGTTACGCATGCGATGATCACGAAATCCGTAGTCGACTTTATTACGAAGCTGAATCTTCACAATATCATTCTCGTCGGACACAGCTTTGGCGGAACCGTCATTCAGAAGACAGCTGAACAGGTACCGGACCGAATTAAGCGCCTTGTCTTTTGGGACGCATTCGTATTGAAGGATGGCGAATCGCTTGCCGATGAGTTGCCACCTCAGACGAGGCAAGGCTTTGAACAGCTTAGAGCTAGCTCGAATGACGATACGATTATGCTCCCGTTTCCACTGTTTCGGGATTTGTTCGTCAATACAGCCACCTTGGAAGTAGCTAGCGACATGTATGCGGTCATCACGCCTGAACCGGCTAAGCCGCTTTTCGAGAAGCTGGATCTCAAAGCATTCTATTCCCTGCCTACCCCTAAAAGCTATGTCTACTTCTATCAGGACAATGCATTGCCGCAAGGAGAAGGTTTCGGCTGGAATCCGCATATGTCCACACGGCTCGGCCAGTTTCGTCTAATTGTCGGCGACGGGGATCACATGACGGATACGCGCACAAGGCCGGCCATGGTGGCGCAGAAGCTTTACGAAGCGGGCCGGGATTGAATTGCTTGGAGGACGAAAAGGATAGAGTCTTCAGAGTATTTCTTCTGATAGGCTCTATTTTTTATTTTAGGGATGAATAGTGTACCATAATCTAATAATTTGGTTTATAGTGGGAAAAAAGATCAACTTACAATAACAAGATTTCATTCAATTGGGAGTGACGTACATGGAGCATTCCATTTTAGCAAAGGAAATACTAGGATTCTATGCGTTCGAAGATCCTGAAATCGAGTTTATACGTCATAGTGAAAATATGATCTACAAAATTAGAGATAATCACAATAATAGAAACTATCTATTGCGCATTCATAATCCAGTATCTGAAGGGTTCAGCGGTATACAGCATACCCTCGAGGGATTGCGGTCAGAAATGGCTTTGCTGAAGGGGCTTTCTGCGAGTGGAACCATTCAAGTTCAAGAACCGGTTGCCAATCGCTTCGGAGAGCTTGTTACGGACTACCAATCCGGTGAGCATGGGACACAATGCTTCGCTACGCTATTGACTTGGATGGAAGGGTCGATGCTGTCCCTTGAAGAAGGCAGCATGGAAGAGATGGCATTTGCACTGGGAAAAGAGCTAGGAGCCTTTCATGAATTTACTCGCCAATTCAATCCGGCGCCTTCTTTCATTCGGCCGGTTTATGACGCCAAGCGGATAGATTTTGCCATAAACGAATTGCATTATGGGGTTGAAATCGGTTTATATCAAATCGAACAGCTTGAGATGATCAAGGAAGTTCTTCATATCGTTAAGCAGCAGCTCATTCAATTGGACTCCCGGGATAAGGCCTGGGGAATCATCCATGCAGACTTGCAGTTGAATAATATTATCATCAATAATGGGCGTCCGGGACTGATTGATTTCAGTTTAAGCGGGTATGGCTATTACTTGTTCGATTTAGGAAGCGGTTCATCGATTCTCCCAAAAGAAGTAAGAAAAACGTTTTTAGAAGGCTATGCCTCCAAAAGTAATTTCTCTTTCGACGATATCCGATATATCGAAGGACTAATTTTTATGGATATTTTCATCAGCTACTGTTTCTTTATTCGAGACAACAATAACAATGGTTGGATTGCCAATGACGTTGCCGCCCTCTGCGGTAGTCAATGCAAAGATTTTATTGAAGGCAAAACGGTGTTCTATTCTTTCTAAAAAAGTAACCTTGCGTTTAGTCTAATTGAAGGGTTAACTACAGCTTACCGTAAGAGGCCGCCGAATGAGATTCGGAGGCCTCTTCGCGTTCTGAGTGTATTTGAGATCAACTAAACCGAAAAGGGGATGAATTGCATGCATAACAACAATAATATATTTAATAGCGACATATATTTATTGTAAAACAATAAATCCTGTGGTAAAGTCGAGATAAATTCAAAGCGAAGCGAGGAGCTTTTTATGAAACAAGGAACAACGCTTTTTTTAAGGGCAGCCGTTATTCTGATTGGAATCCCGGCTCTTGCTATTTACGTGTTTATTGTGCCTTTGATCGCGAAATTTGCGGTTGAATTGTACCCGGATATGACGTACCTGCGATATCTTGTTTTTATCGATCTGTATGCAACGGCAATCCCTTTTTACGCTGCCCTGTACCAAGCCTTTAAGCTTTTAAGTTATATTGATAAGAGCAAGGCATTCTCGGAATTGTCGGTTCGCGCTTTAAAAAACATAAAATACTGTGCTATTCTATTCAGCAGCTTGTTTGCAGCAGGGATGCCGCTCTTCTACCTGATTGCAGAGAAAGACGACGCCCCGGGGGTCATTGTAATCGGATTGGTTATGATTTTTGCCTCCTTGGTTATTGCGGTTTTTGCGGCAGTTCTTCAAAGACTTTTAGAAGAGGCGATTGCGATTAAATCAGAAAACGATCTGACGATCTGAGGTGAATAACGTGGCGATTATTATCAATATTGATGTTATGTTGGCTAAAAGAAAAATGAGCGTAACCGAGCTTGCGGAACGAGTTGGAATAACGATGGCCAACCTTTCCATTTTGAAAAACGGCAAGGCGAAAGCGATTCGATTATCCACGTTAGAGGCGATTTGCAAGGCACTGGATTGCCAGCCTGGAGATATTATTGAGTACAAAAGCGAAGAGGATGTTGTAGCTATCGATTAAGGCGAGCAGGTATGAAATAGAAGGTAGGGGCAGAAGAAAATGACGATAATTGAGATCGATAGAGCCATTAAAGAAGCTTGGATAAATAACATTAGAGCTGATTATTCAAACTACTTCTTACTACTTGAGGACAGTTTGAAAAATGCTTTCTACTCTCATTTAAGATCGAGACTTTCTGACACATTCCTTCTGGAGAACAAAATTAGAATTTTTACGGAAATGAATAACGGGTATGAAGAGCGCATTGATATCGCAATAGTAAGAATAAATGATATTGAAGAGGATCATCTTGCTAATCGAGTAGTTGAATATCTAGCGGTTATTGAGTTGAAGTATAAAGCGAAGTATACAACGATTACTCCATTCTTGGATGATATCCAAAAAATGAGAAGATATTTAAAGAGAAAAGGAATGCAGGATTGTCAGTATTATTTAGGTTTTATACATGAAGAAGAATATGGTTTAGAAGAGACCTCATGGCTGACGGAAAGAGAAAAAAATAGTTGGGCAGCTGGGAAGTTAACTGAACTATCAGGTTTTTACAATAGAGGGACTTGTGTTTTTACGGTTATTTCCTACAATAATCTGAATGAGGATTTGAACCATACTATGGTTAAGTAAATTAAAGAATTACGGGCGCTCCAGTCTCCATGAACCATTTACTTATTGCTTAACAAAAAGTTGAGTAAAGCGAAGGGGCAGAGGGATTCTGGAGAAACGGCAGTGGTCGCTTTTAAAGCCAGATTCCTACTGCAAACCTCTATAACATAAAGGAATCAGGCTTTAATGGCGATCGGAAGAACCCTCTGACCCGCAGCGCTTACCCTCACTTCAAGTCCAGTATTGAACTGTTATACTCGCAAAAGCATGTTACTGGAATGGATACATGGTATGCTGGAGGAGTCTTTTATCTGCTGACTTTCCCGAGCGACAAAAACTAGCGAGAGAGGGAGTATTCGAATGGAAGCTTTTATTTTTGACATGGACGGCGTTATTATCGATAGCGAGCCGATTCATTTCGAGATGGATTTGCAAAGCTTGAAAAATCTCGGCGTCAATATGACCCATCAGGAGCTTGAACGTTTTGTTGGAATGACCAGTATGGAAATGTGGACGAGCATCAAGCAATCCTATGAAATCGCCCAGACGGAAGAAGAAATTATTGCCGTCCAGTTGGCGTCCAAAATTGATTATTTGCGGAGTTTGGATATAGAACCGATCTAGGGTATTCGTGAATGGATTGCAGAATTGAAGCAAAACGGGATTCAAGTCGGCCTCGCATCTTCCTCACCCATGGTATTCATTCGGGAAGTGCTTCAGAAATTTGGCTTGTACGAGCAATTTGATTGCGTCGTCAGCGGTGAAGAGGTAGAGAAAGGCAAGCCTGCTCCCGACGTCTATCTGGAGGCGGCTAAGCAGTTGGGCGTGGAGCCTGCAAGCTGCGTTGTATTGGAGGATTCCAGAAACGGTGTAGCTGCGGCCAAAGCTGCAGGTATGATCTGTATCGGATTCATCAATCCGAATTCCGGCAATCAGGATTTGTCGAAAGCGGATATTCGGGTTAATCAGATCAGCGAAATCTCGATTTCGAATCTGCAATAGTAGGAAAAGAGGAAGTGCACGATGGCGAAATGGGATAACATGCTGTCTATGCTTTGGATGCTGCGATCCGGAAGGAAGCTAACCGCTTCGCAGATCGCGGACAGCTTGGAGATCAGCGTTCGCACGGTGTACCGGTATACCGATGCATTGTGCGCCAGCGGGGTGCCGCTCATCGCGGAATCAGGCCATGACGGTGGCATTTTCATCCTGGAAAGCTTCAAGGAGACGCCATTATTCTTCAATCCTATAGAGCTGAAGGCGCTTGTAGATGCATTTAAATTTGCGCATGGTGCCGGTTATCCGTATACGGATGAGTTGGAAGGCGCGTTGAAGAAAGTGGAAAGCGGACTGCACGAGGAGCAGCGTCACGACCTGTCCCGCCAGACGAGCGGGTTGGATGTGATTTCTCCGGCGCGTCCGCCTTCCGTCGTTCCGTTGTTGCGGGATCTCGAGCAGGCGGAGAAAGATGGGCGAACGGTCCGCATTGCCTATCGCAAAGAAATTGCGGAGCAGGCGGGTGAACGTGAAATCGATCCATACGGATTGGCTTATGACAGAAATGAATGGTATGTTGTCGCGTTCTGTCATCGTTCACAGACAATGCGGACATTCCGCGTGGATCGCATCATAAGGTTGGAGCTGACCGAAGCACGGTTCGATAAGCCGAAGCATTTCTCGGCGTCGGCCTATTTCCGCGACCGTTCCGAACGAGGACGCGAGGCGGAGGGACCGCTGACGGTTATCCGCATCGAGGGAGACTCGGATACGCTGAATGCGGTTTGCGGCCACTGGCATCTGCGCCACTATTTGACGGAACGGACCGATGGGGAGGCGCGATTCCTGCTCGATGTCCCGACAATGAATAAATACCTTCCGATGTATATGTTGACGTTTGGTACGGCTATTCGCATACGGGAGCCGCTGGAGCTGAAGCGCCGGATTCAGGAAATGGCGCGCGGTATCGCAAAGCATTACGAAGACGATCCCGATTGAACTTCACTGACAGTGGTTGTCAGCGAACCCAGTGTACAATTGAGGTGACGCTGCGGCAGTCAAATGACGATGAATGATGGAAAGGCGGATTTCATTATGAATCAACAATCGCATCAATTGTACGAATATCATGTTTGGGCAAACGATCAGTTATTCACTCATCTGGAGCAGCTCCCGAAGGAAGTGTTTCATGCGGAACTGACGAGCGTGTTCCCGTCCGTGTCGAAAACACTCGGACATATCTATATCTTCGAGCAGCTCTATATGCAGGTGCTTGAAAACGTTCCGAATGAGGTCATTTTCCCGAAAATTCCGGGCTGGACAGAAGAGGCGCAGGGCAAGAGCGTTGACGAGATGCGGCAGCTGTTCGCCAGCGTCACCGAGCAGTTCCGTGATTTGCTGCGGCGTACGCCTGATCCGGACAAGGCAATGACTATCGAACATCCGAGATACGGCCGTCTCGATACAAGCTTCTCTGACATTCTGCAGCATGTGGTCAACCATGGGACGTATCATCGGGGCAATGTGACTGCGATGCTGCGGCAGCAAGGGTATCCAGGGGTTCCAACCGATTATATATTCTTTTTGTTGAAACTGCAGGAAGACCAGGAAGGTCAAAGATAACGGACAACGCCCGCCCCGGCTAAGCTGGGCGGGCGTTGTTGTGATTAGTGCGAGCTGCCGCGGATCGCTTTGCGGCTTTTCTCCAGATAACGGACCGATTGCTCGAAGTTACGACTGACGACGCCCAGATAGAGGATGTCGATCAAGTTCAGCTGCGTAATGCGCGATGAGGTCGCGCCGCTGCGGACTTCATTTTCCGTCGACGTAATTTTGAGCGGAATATCGGCCATCGAGCTGAGCGTATTGTCTGACCAGCGCGTGATGCTGATGGTCGAGCAGCCGCTTTCTTTCGCATACTTCATACATTGGATGACAAGCGACGATTCGCCGGAATAGGAGATACACACGACGGTGTCTTCAGGCCGCAGCGCGGTCGCATCCATAAGCTGCGCGTGCGTATCGATAAAGGCGAAGCTTGTCTTATTGATGCGCATAAATTTGTTTTGAGCGTCAATCGCAATAAGACTCGAAGCGCCAATGCCGTAAAAATGAAGGCGGTCGCTTCGTTCGAGCGCGTCGACGGCTTTCTCCACGAGAACGGGATCGATAACCTTCATCGTATCTCGAATCGATTGAATATTGTTGGTCGACACGCTTTGAATAATGTTGTCAATTGTGTCGTTAGGGCGAATTTCTGTATATTCTTGCTTCTGCTCGCCCATCAAGTCGCCGGCGATTTTCAGCTTCAGCTCCTGGAAGCCGGACACGTCGACCGACTTGCACAGCCGGATAATCGCAGCGGTGCTGCCGCCGCTCCACTCCGAGAGCTGGGAGACCGTCGCCTGTACGACGCGTTCAGGATGATTCAATATATATTCGGCAATTTTTTTCTCCGATGCGGGCAAGCTGTCGACGATCGCCTTAAGCCGGATGAGTCCGCCATCCATAGCCACATTCCTCCAAGCGTTAAGATCTACCATCTTTCATTCATGTCTATATTAATGGATTGTTAAAGCGAGAGCAAAGCAATTTTGGCAGCGCCGTACGCCGCGTCCCGATCGGGAATAACAATGCGTATGCCCGGATAAGTACCTCTGATCCGTCTGGAAAACTCCGCAAACACATAATGATTGTACTTGAAAATGCTTCCTCCGCATACGAGATGAAACTCGCGCTGCCCGTATTCCATACGGCGAATAACGGTATCCGCCAGCTCGTACAAGCCTTCTACAGCCGTCGTTAAAATATTCTCCGCTTTGGCGTCACCGTTCAGATAGGCGTCGTATACGACCTTCGCTAAAGCGGCGATATGCTGTTTGCCCTGATGCGTATAGACAAAAACTTTAAGCTGCTCTGCTTCCTCCAGCTTCAATACTTCCAATAGATAAGGAAGCAGCAGCGTTTCTGGCTCTCGGCCGTCATAGCTGCACAGCGCCGATCGAACGGCGCGTATGCCGATATCGAAGCCGCTGCCTTCGTCCCCGGCGAGATGCCCCCAGCCGCCTGCGCGAGTACGAATGCCTTGGTCGTCTATGCCGTAGGCGAGAGAGCCGGTGCCGGAAATAATAACGATCCCCTCTCGGCGGCCGCTGCCGGCTACGAGCACGGTCTCGGCGTCGTTCGTAACAGTGATTTTTCCTTGAATGCCGCAGGAGGCCAGCATGCGCTCGAAGTGCAGCCGTTCCTCGGGCCGGTCGACGCCGGCATTGCCTAGGCAAACCGCGCTGCAATCCTCTATTGCAAGTCCGGCTTCCTTCACAGCCGCATCAATCAAGCCGTGCAGCTCGCGCACAGTCGCCTCTGGACCGAGCGCATACAGATTGGTAGGGCCGCCGAGCTTCTCCAAGATCGTTCGCCCCGACAGATCGGTGAGCAATAGCCGGCTTTTTGTTCCGCCTCCGTCAATTCCGATGACATAACTCATGGCGCTGTTTGTTCCTCCGAGTTTCGCTGCAAAGAGGCGATCGCTTGCGACACATAGTCGTCCGCGGCCGCAAGCGCGTCGGTCGCCGCTTGCAGGTCGGCATTGGCGTTAATCATCACAATCGACGTTTTAATTTGATCATTCGTCTCATTCATCACTCGAGAGACAATCTCGTAATCCGCGCCGGTTGCCAGCATGACGATGCGGCGGGCTCTTTCGCGGAGTTTATGGTTGCTGACGCTTAAATCGGTCATCAAATTTTTATACGCTTTGCCCAGCTTGACCATCGTGACGGTAGAAATCATGTTTAAAATCATCTTTTGCGCAGTTCCCGCTTTCAAGCGGGTAGAGCCGGTCAGCACCTCAGGCCCGACGACCGCTTCGATCGGATGATCGGCAATGCGGCTAACCTCCGAATGACTGTTGCAAGAAATGGAGACAGTGGCGGCGCCCGTTTCTTTCGCATAGCTTAGCGCCCCGATTACATAAGGCGTTCTGCCGCTGGCCGTCAAGCCGACAACGACGTCCTTCTCGGTCAGCCGATTGTTTTTCAAATCGATCGCGCCTTGCGCCAGATCATCTTCGGCGCCCTCTACGGCGGTAATAAAAGCGGAGTCGCCTCCAGCAATGATCGAGAGCACCTGCCGCTCGTCTACGCCAAACGTAGGCGGACATTCCGAGGCATCGAGCACGCCGAGCCTGCCGCTCGTTCCGGCGCCGATATAGATCAGCCTGCCGCCGTTTTTCAGCGATTCAACCGTTTTATCGACAGCGGCGTGGATTTCCGGCACCAGCCCTTGAATGACGTCGGCGACCGACCGGTCTTCCTCGTTCATAATTTTCAATATTTGATCAATAGGCAATTCGCTCAACTCGAGCGTACTGTCATTGCGTTGTTCCGTTACCAGTTCGTTTAAATTGACCATTCTCTCTCTTCCTCCTAAATACCGGCATGCTGTTTGTCGTAATTAACGTTATTTGACGGCTCCTGCCGTCAGTCCCTCCATAAACTGCTTGGAAGCTACCGAGAAAAAGACGATCATAGGTATCGAGGCGAGCGTCAGCCCCGCGAACAGTGTGCTCCAGTCGGAAGAATATTCGCCGAACAGAGACATAAGGCCGATAGGTATCGTTTTCTTAACTTCGTCTTGAATGAAGATAAGCGGGAAAAAGAAATCGTTCCAAGCGGTGACCAAATTAATAATCATAACGGTTCCAAGTGCGGGACGCATAAGCGGCAATAGGATTTTCGCTAAAATCTGAATGTCCGAGCAGCCGTCGATCCGCGCCGCTTCTTCAAGCTCCCTTGGCAGCGTACGGAAAAAGCCGGTCAAAATCAGAATGCCGATCGGTATCCCGATGGCCGTGTAGATCGAAATCAGCGACCCTAACGAATTGGACAGGCCTAGATCCTTCATGAGCAAGAAGAGCGGGACGATGCCCAGCTTGACCGGAATCATCATGCCCAGCAGGAAGATAAACATTAACGCGCCGTTCCAACGATAGGAAGTCCGCGAAATATAGTAGGCGGCCAGCGAGCAGGAAACGAGAATGAGCGCGATGCTGCCTACCGCAACGATTAAACTATTCAAAAAATAGCGGTCGAATGGCATTTGATCGAGCAGCTTAGCGTAGGCCGAAAACGAAGGGGCCGTCGGCAGCGCAAGCGGCTTCGTCATAATCTCGATTGTCGATTTTAACGATGACAGCACCATGAGCAGCACCGGATACAGACTGACGATCGCGAACAAATAGCCGATCAGATGGCGAAGGGCGACGACGTAAAGCTTGGGTCTCATTGTTGATTCAGCCTCCTTGTCAAAGCGAGAAAGATGGCCGAGACCGTCGCAATAATAACAAACATAACGACTGCCAGAGCCGAGCCGAGTCCGATGGCAACGGTATCCCCGCCGGAACCGCCAAATGCGGTACGATAGAAGAAGACGGCCAGCGTATCCGTCGAATAGAACGGTTCGCCCATCGAGCCTTGCATCGCGTACACCAGCTCGAACGCTTCGAACGATTGAATAAACGTCAGTACAGTAATCATGACCATCGGCTGCGCGATCAGCGGCAATACGATCGATGTGAGCTTGCGCATGCCGGTGGCGCCGTCGAGCTCGCCTGCCTCCAGAATCTCGCCCGGAATCGATTGCAGACCGGCAAGAAAGATCAGGATAGAGAGGCCGATGCCGAACCAGCAGTTGACTAGAATGATAGAAATCAGTGCCGTATCGGGATCGCCTAGCCAAGTTCGAGTCAGCGAGGACAGTCCCAGCTTCTCGAGCAGTACGTTCAAGGTGCCGTAGGTCGGATTTAAAATCAGCTTCCATAGAAAGCCGACGACGATAACCGACAGCAGTCTCGGAAGGAAATAGGCGATTTTCAAAAATTCAGAGCCTCTGACCCGTTTGTAGATCATATAGGCAAGCACGAAGGCGATGCCGTTCATCACGACCATTTGGACGACAAAATAGACGACATTGTGCTGCAGCGCGTTCCAAAACATATGATTGAAAGGCTCCATCGTCAGCAGTCGTTTGAAATTGGACAAGCCGGCGAAATCGAGCTTCTTGATGCCTTGCCAATTGTACAAGCTGTACGAGAAGGCGGCGAATATCGGATAAAGGACAAATAAAGCGTAGAAAGCCAGTGCCGGAATCGGGAATAGATGGATGACTCCTTTACTTGCAAAGGCTTTTAATTTTTTCTGGACCATGCAGTCGTTTTCACCCCGATTACTGAAATAAAAGCCGAACGTTCCGCATAACGGCAAGCGTGTTGCGCTGTTTGCCGCGATCGCCAGAAGGGTTGTGATACCGTCCTAGCGTTGCGGAACGTCCGGCGCCAACTGCCACCCGATTAAGGCTTAAACCACGTATCTACATTTGTTTGAAGCTCGGCTGCAACCTGATCGACCGTGTTTTTATCCAGATAGAGGCCTTGCATCGCATTTTCGAGCGTAGCTTTCGAAGTCGGGTTGCCTTGGTTGAAGCTTTTCAAAATGATATAAGGCGTCGAAATCGTATTTGCGAGCTCCGCATACTTCGCTACCAGTGGCTCGGCTACCTCTACGCCCGGAACAGGGCTGACGCGGTTCATTTCGGTGGAGAACAGCTGTCCGAACTCTTTTGTCGTAGCGAACTCGAGGAACTTTTTGGCTTCTTCTTTATGCTTCGAGTTTGCGTTCACGGCATAAGAGCCGTCCACGTAACTCGTTACGGTCGGCTGGCCGCCTGCCTCTTGCGGCGGAACCGCGAATACGTCGAATTTCAGATCCGGATTTTGCGAGCGGACAACGGCAGCGTCGAAATCGCCCATCACGTACATAGCCGCTTGGCCAGTCACGAACAGCGTTCTCATGTCGTCTGCGCCGATGCCTGTAAATTTATCCGGGAAGTATGGCGTTAAATCTTTCATCAATTGAATCGACTTCACGTAAGCGGGATCGGTAAATTTCTTTTCTCCGCTTTCCAGCTGCGCGGCGAATGCGCTGCCGCCGTAGCCGGAAGGGCCGATTGCGCCTTGCGTCAGCGACATGATCCAGCCGTCCTTGGAGCCGAAGGCGAAAGGCGTTACTTTATTCGACTTCAGCGTTTCGGCTGTTTGCAGCATTTCGGCCCAAGTCGCAGGTTCTTTCAACGAATATTTCTCGAAAATATCTTTATTGTACATAACAGCCACAATATTCAGAGCCATAGGAACGCCGTATACGGTTCCGTCGGGGCCTGTTGCGGCTGCAAGAACATCTTTGGAAAAGGTGTCGAGTCCAGCGAGGCCGGTAATCGGCTCGATATAGCCGGCTGTGCCGAGGCCGATGCCCGCCGCGTAAGGACGAAGATGAATGATATCAGGACCGCCGCCGGTTTGCAGCGCTGTGTTCAAGACCGTATTGTATTCCGTATTTTTGGTCGGTGCGAATTCGATTTTAATATTCGGATACTTCTTGTTGAACTCGGCGATAAGTTTCTCATATACTGCTTTGTCTTCCGTCCGCCAGCTTCCCATTTGCAGTGTAACCTTCTCTTCGGCTTGTTTCTCTGTGTTGGCCGTAGGAGCGTTCGTTCCTTTGGAAGCGTTTGCATCGGAAGGCGAATTATTCGACTTTCCGCATGCGCTGAGTAAGAGGGTAAAAGCCATCATCATCATAACTGCACTGCTTAACACTCGTTTCATCCTGACAAGTCCTCCCTTAATATCTTTCTATGTCCCAAACGATTGAAGCGGGCGAGCGACTCACCGGTTAAGTCTCTCTTGCTTCTCATAATAAACTAAAATGTCAACTTATACAATATTGAATTAAAATAAAATTTCATGATATAGTGAGCGTATTAAAACCAAAGGGGGAGTAAGCGTGATGCGATACAGGTCTGACGATGACTTGAGAAGACGGGAGGGAGCGATGCTGATTGTTCATTACCGGAACGGCAGTGACTGTATATTCGACAGCCGCCTTGAGCGACGATTCACAGCCTATTCTTTGCAAGGCGGTATTCCGGGAAAGCTGGAGGAAGCTTTGGACGGGTCTTTCGGTAAAACGCTCGTATATACGTTTGAGGGCGGGGAGCCGGATGGAAGCTACGGTTTTATAGTGAAGGAAGACCGCGCATTCGGATCAGACATGCGCTACGTTCAAGCGGCGCAAGGAAAAGCTGAGATTTGGCTAATTGACAGGGACGCGCGCGTGTTCGCAGAACCGGTACCGCTAGAGGCAGCCGCATTCGTCTCTCAGAATGGGAAGCGGTATGCTGCCGTGGAGTCGGTGCAGCAAGCATTTGGCTTCGAATCCCGGTATGGAATGAACGATTACCCGTTTGACGGAGCGTCTCCAGGAACCGCTAACCTGCTGAGCATTCATGACGGATGTGAGCGGCTTGATATTAATGTGAATACGAATCGGGCAGGAAGCAATATAACCGCACCGATGCTGAGCGGCTATCCCGAATTTGTTTTCACCGACATTGACGGTTATTACGAGGACAACCGCTATTATTTGTCGACCGAAGTGCTGGAGCGGCGGTTTCAGTTTAGGCTGGAGACCATTGGACAGTATGTCTTTCTGTTGCGAAAACAAGCGGCGGCATACGATCGGCTTACGCCTGCCGATCCGGAGCTTGTCGGTTTTTCGAAAGAAAAGCTAGACCTGCTGGATGCCTATCTTCGCGAGGAAATAGCGAAAGGCTTCCCGGGACTTGCGCTCGCCGTCGTCAAGGATGGGAAAATCGCCAAATTATCGGCATACGGCTACGCTAAAAAATACGAAACCGAAGAAGCGGCGCAGCAAGACGAGACGCGGCTGGCAGCGCTTCTGCCCGAGGAGCAATGGACGCCGGCATCTGTGGAGACCTTGTACGATCTCGCCTCCAACAGCAAAATGTACGCGACCAATTTAGCGGTTCAGAAGCTCGTTTCCGAGGGGAGACTGGAGCTCGACCGGACGCTACAGTCGTTTCCGGGTTGGGAGCGGTTCACCGATGCAAGCTCTGAGGGAACGTGGGAGCTGCTGCAATCCGGGGCTGAGGAGCGATTAAACATAACGCCGGAAGGAAAAGCAACCGTAACGGTTCGCGATCTGCTGCATCACTGCGCGGGACTTCTTCCCGACCCGGCTTATCCGAACCGGCTCGCCGCGGGCCCCCTTTGGTACCAAGCGGAAGCGGGCGCCGACCGGTCCGGGATGATCGACACGATTTGCCGGACTCCGCTGCGATATCGCCCCCGCACTGTATTCGCATATAGCGATGTCGGTTATATTATTTTAGGATTGCTGGTCGAGCAGATCAGCGGCATGCCGCTGGACCGTTACGCCGAAGAGCATATTTATGCTGAGATGGGGCTGAGGCATACCGTATTTAATCCTTTGAGCAAGGGCTTCCTACCTTCCGGAATTGCGGCTACGGAGCTGAACGGCAATACGAGGGATGGTCATGTTTCCTTTGGGGACGGCGTTCCGATAAGGAGATATACGCTGCAAGGGGAAGTTCATGACGAGAAGGCTTACCATTGCATGAGTGGCGTTTCGGGTCATGCGGGACTGTTTTCGAATGCAGCCGATGTGGGCGCGCTGCTTCAGCTCATGCTGAACGGCGGAATCTATAACGGCAAAAGGCTGTTTTCCAAAGAGACGGTGAAGCAATTCACCAAGCCATATGATCCCGATTCAGAAAAAGAAGGCTCGTCCACCATCGGACTGGGCTGGCGGCTTCATTCCGCAACCGGAGATTCGTATTCCTATTTCAATTGGGGGCCGAGCCGCAGCGCTTACGGGCATAAAGGATGGACAGGCACGATGACGATAATCGATCCGTACTACAACATGGGCATTGTCATCCTGTCCAACTGCCGGCATTCGCCGGTCGTATCGCCGCCGAACGGCTTTGCGGCATCCGAAGGCGGACCTGCCGATTTCATCCCCGTGACAGCGAGAATTTATTCCGCACTAATGGGCTAAATGATCACTATTATCTTCTATAGAAAAGAGACAAGCCCGTTTGCCTGCAAACGGGCTTGTCTCTTTTCGGTGCAGCAATAAAGGGCCTGCTCCTTAACCCTCGTCTTCCGTTTCATAGGCGATCAGCGAAATTGTCGTCCCGAGCTGATCGGTCAACTGGCGTTCCAACTGGCGGATCGCCTCGAGCGCATCCGCGCGGTCGTTAAGCTCGGCAATTTTGTATCCTACGTCGAACATAAGCTATTAGCCTCCTTTTCGGCATATCCGGCGGAACCGAATTGCCCCTCCATGTTCTAACATCATGCGCGCTATGCGGCCGACTTATACGCGAGTTCACCGGAACGGCAATTGTCCGATAGCCAGCAATCGATTAAACTGAAAAAGATAACGCCGTTCATGCGGGGGAGGAACGCCTTTTGTCTTATAAATGGCTGAAGTTTCTTATATTATGGATACCGACGGTAACGATCGGTTTATGGGAATATACGCGGCACGCCTTTTTGCTCCCGTACATTTCGATGGATTTGGGCAATTTATTGGCTCCGCTTATTGTTCTTGCAGTGACGCTGACGCTGCTTCGCGGTCTGTTCGCCAAGCTGGAGCAGACGCAGGAAGCGCTGCAGCGGGAAAGAATGAATAAAGCGGCGCTGGAGCAGCGCGAGCAGTTGGCGCGCGAGCTGCACGACGGCATATCGCAGTCGCTGTTTATGCTGTCGGTGAAAATGGATAAGCTGGAGAAAGCGGCATCTGAGGAAGCGGCGAAGGAGACGAGAGAGCAGATCCGGGGGACGATCAAGCATGTTTACGAGGATGTCCGCCAATCGATCGCCAATCTGCAGTCGGCCGCCGTTCAGGCCGACGTCACTTGGATGAAGGCGATTCATATGCTGGCGGAGGAAATACGGCAGACTAGCGGCATACGCGTATCGTTCGAATGGCGAATTAGCGAGGATGCGCTCAGCAGCAAAGCCAAAATCGAGCTGCTGGCCATTATTCGGGAGGCGCTGTTAAACGTCCGAAAGCATGCAGGGGCGACTGAGGCAGTTGTAAGGGGCGAGGAAACGCCAGCCGGCGGGACGTTCGGTTTTCGCTGCAGCATTGCCGACGACGGTACAGGCGCAGCGCCTTCGGAGCTTGAAGCAAACGGTAAGTATGGAGTTAAGATGATGCGTGATCGTGCGGAGAAGATGGGTTGGTCCTTTGAGCTCAAGAGCGGCGAAGGCCGGGGAACGCGGGTCGAAATTAGCGGAAAAGGGGTGTGGCTGTGACGGCAAAGCTGAGTGAGACGGCAGCAATAAGAGTTTTTTTGGTAGACGACCATCCGCATGCGCGGGAAGGGATGCGCGATATTCTAAGCGGCGATCCCGGCTTTGAAATTGCCGGAGAAGCGGCGAGCGGCGAAGAGGCGATTGCGCGTATCGATGATGTGCTGCCGGATGTGGTGCTTATGGATATCAACATGCCCGGAATGGGCGGACTCGAAGCAACGCAGCAGCTGAAGGATTTACACCCGGAGCTGAAGATCGTTATGGTGACCGTATCAGATGATATTACGGACCTGTTCGAAGCGATCAAACGGGGAGCGCAAGGGTATTTGCTCAAAAATATTGCGCCTGCGGCCTGGCACGACTATTTGCGCGGGATAGCCGTGGACGAAGCGCCGATGTCGAAGGAGCTTGCCTATCGGCTGCTGCAGGAATTTTCCGCCGCCGCGAAAGGGGGCGGGCCAAAGTCGGTTGCCGGATCGGCAAAGAGCGGACAGGTTAAGGATCATCCGGTAACGACGCCGCTTACCGAACGGGAGAAAGAGATATTGGAGCGGGTCGTAACGGGCGAGTCGAATCGGGAAATCGCCGCTGCGTTCGGATTGTCCGAGCATACGGTAAAAAATCATCTGAAAAACATTTTGCAAAAGCTGCACCTCGACAATCGTGTCCAGTTGACGCGCTATGCGTTTGAGAAAGGACTGCTGAAGCGGTAAGCGGCGGTATATTCTATTATTGCATCGCAGCCGGGAAATGCTTATAATATATCGTAATGTACAAAGCTTCAAAGCGATGAAGGAGACAAGTAAGCCGATTTAGCCGAACAGGGAGAAGGCGCCGAGGATTGAGAGCGTCTTTACGAAGCAGGTCCGCTGAAATTCACTCCAGAGCAGACGCCTGAACCGCATGCTAGATGCGCGCGTAGGGAAGGTCCGGTTCCCGCCGTTAACGGGATGAAGGGATTGCAGCCAACGATCGGTGCATCGAACCGCCATTTTGGCGAGGGCGGTGCAGCTGATGAGGGCAGGCAATCCGAATTAGGGTGGTACCACGGTTCTTCGTCCCTTGCGGGAGAAGGGCTTTTTTTGTTTTCATGTTTGAGAATGAATGAACATTAAAGACGGAGGCGGTTAGCAATGAAAGAACGTTTGGAGGCGCTGCGCGGCGAAGCGCTGCAGGAGCTGCAGCATGTTGACAATCCGCAGCAATTAAACGATCTGCGAGTGAAATATTTGGGCAAGAAAGGCGCCCTGACGGAAATACTGCGCGGCATGGGCGGATTGAGCGCGGAAGAGCGCCCGATCATCGGTCAAGTCGGCAATGAGGTTCGCGCTGCAATTGAATCGGTCATCGAAGAGAAGCAGGCTGCTTTCCAGCAGGCTGAAACGGAAAACCGGCTGCGTGCAGAGACGCTCGACGTCACGCTGCCAGGCAAAGCGCTGCCGACTGGCGCTGTTCATCCGCTGAACAAAGTGGCGCAAGAAATCGAGGACATTTTTGTTGGACTCGGTTATTCTATCGCCGAAGGACCGGAAGTCGAAACCGACTACTTCAACTTTGAGGCGCTGAACCTGCCGAAGAACCATCCGGCCCGCGATATGCAGGATTCGTTCTATATCACCGAGGACATTCTGATGCGCACGCATACATCGCCTGTTCAAGTTCGCACGATGAAGCAAATGAACGGCAAGCCGGTCAAAATCATCTGCCCAGGCAAAGTATACCGCCGCGACGATGACGACGCGACGCATTCGTTCCAATTCAATCAGATCGAAGGGCTTGTCATCGGGAAAAACATTCGCATGAGCGATTTGAAGGGTACGCTGCTGCAATTCGTACAGCAAATGTTCGGCACGCAAGCGCAAATTCGCCTTCGTCCTAGCTTCTTCCCGTTTACGGAGCCGAGCGCCGAGGTTGACGTTACTTGCGTGCAATGCGGTGGACACGGCTGCCGGATGTGTAAACAGACAGGCTGGCTTGAAATTTTGGGCTGCGGCATGGTGCATCCGCGCGTTCTGGAAATGGGCGGCTACGATCCGAACGAAGTCAGCGGCTTTGCTTTCGGCATGGGCGTAGAGCGGATTGCGCTGCTCAAGTACGGCATTGACGACATTCGTCATTTCTATACGAATGATTTGCGGTTTTTAAGTCAGTTCGAGAGAATGTAGCAGGAGAGGAAGGGAAGAACGACAATGAAAGTATCCTATAATTGGTTGAATGAATATATCGATTTGTCCGGCTTGACCGGCGATGAGCTGGCCGAGAAAATGACGAGCGGCGGCATCGAGATCGACGGCGTAGAGTCGCTGAACAAGGGAGTTACCGGCGTAGTTGTCGGTTTCGTTCTGGCGAAGGAAAAGCATCCGGACGCGGATAAGCTGAACGTCTGTAAAGTGGACGTCGGTACGGGCGAAGAGCTGCAGATCGTTTGCGGCGCAAAGAACGTCGATGCAGGACAGCTCGTTCCCGTTGCTACGGTAGGAGCAAGCCTGCCGGACGGACTGAAAATTAAGCGGGCGAAGCTGCGCGGCGTCGAATCGCAAGGGATGATCTGCTCGGCGAAGGAGCTTGGCATTAACGACAAGCTGCTGCCGAAGGAACAGCAAGAAGGCATTCTGGTGCTGCCAGCATCGACGAAGATCGGTACGCCGATCAGCGAGGTGCTCGGATTGGACAACGAAGTGCTGGAGCTGGACTTGACGCCGAACCGCTCGGACTGCCTGAGCATGCTGGGCGTCGCCTACGAAGTCGGCGCTTTGACCGGCCGTCCGGTACGCTTGCCGGAGCCTGCGGTAAACGGCGCGGCGGAGCGCACGGACAGCCGGATTTCGGTGAGTATCAGCTCGCCTGACTTCTGTTCCCATTACAGTGTTCGTTATATTAAAGGCGTAAAAATCGGTCCATCGCCGCTTTGGCTGCAAAACAAGCTCATTGCAGCAGGCATTCGTCCGATCAGCAATGTTGTCGACGTGACGAACTTCGTTATGCTCGAATACGGACAGCCGCTGCACGCGTTCGACGCTGATAAAATCACGACAGGCCGCATCGATGTCCGCCTTGCTAAAGAAGGCGAGACGCTGGAGACGCTGGACGGTCAAGAACGCAAGCTGGAGCCGCAGATGCTGGTCATCACAGACGGCGAGAAGCCGGTAGCGTTGGCTGGCGTTATGGGCGGAGCCAACTCTGAGGTCGAAAACGGCACCGTTAATATTTTGCTGGAAGCGGCGAAATTCGACGGCGGCACCGTGCGCAAAACGTCGCGTCAGCTTGGCCTTCGTTCGGAATCAAGCATCCGCTTTGAGAAGGAAGTCGATCCAGCGGGCGTTATCCCTGCATTGAACCGCGCGGCGGCTCTCATTGCGGAATTGGCTGAAGGCTTGGTAACCGACGGTATTGTTGAGGAAAAAACGGCGGAAGCGAAAGCAGCAACGATTGACGTTTCGCTTGCGAAAGTAAACGGCTATCTGGGTACGGAGCTTTCCAAGCTGGAAGTACAAACGATCTTCGAACGTCTTGGATTCTCGTATTCGCTGGGCGACAACGGTCAATTCAGTGTTACGGTTCCGACGCGGCGCGGAGATATTACACGCGACGTTGATTTGATCGAGGAAGTGGCGCGGCTGTTCGGCTATGACAATATCCCGACGACGCCAATCCACGGCGATTTGACGCCGGGCGCGCTGACGAAGCCGCAGGCGATCCGCCGTGAGCTGCGTAAACGGTTGACCGATGCCGGTATCCATGAGGTGGTCAGCTATTCGTTCACGAGTCCGCAGCGTACGCAGCTCTTCTCGGATTTGACTGCTGCTGGGCTGAAGCCGGTCACGCTGGCAATGCCGATGAGCGAGGACCGCAGCGTACTCCGCACGACACTCATTGCGCAGCTGCTGGAGACGGCTGCCTACAACCGCAACCGTAAAAACGAGTCGGCGGCGATCTTTGAAATCGGCAGCGTGTTCCATACCGATGAGGAACGTTTGACCCGCCTGCCGCAAGAGAAACACCGCTTCGCAGCGCTGTTGACCGGCAATCGCGTCGAAGCGCAATGGAATGCGAAAGCCGTTCCAGTCGATTTCTACGATGCGAAAGGGATACTGGAGACGGTATTCCAGGTGTTGGGCTTAACGGATAAAATCCATTTCGTACCGGCTCAGCCTGCTCACTTCCATCCGGGAAGAACGGCTGCCGTTCAAATCGAGACGGCAAGAGGAACGCAAACGATTGGTTATGTTGGACAGCTTCATCCGGCGCTTCAACTGGAAAGCGATTTGGCCGATACGTACGTGCTTGAAATCGAACTGGATGAGCTTTACGAGCTGGCCGATTTCGATATCGTCTACCGCTCGCTGCCGCGCTATCCGGCGATGCAGCGTGATATCGCTGTCCTGCTGGATCAAGCCGTTCCGGCTTCTAGCCTGACCTCCTCCGTTTGGGCGACGGCAGGCGAGCTGCTGGAATCGGTTCGCGTATTCGACGTCTTCACGGGCGAGAAGCTTGGTGCCGATAAGAAGAGCGTTGCATTATCGCTCGTTTATCGCCACGCGGAGCGCACATTGACCGATGAAGAGGTAACGGAGCTACACGGCAAAGTCGTTGCGGAGCTTGAGCAATCTTTTGCCGCAGAATTGAGAAAGTAGGCAGGAAACCTCCAAAGTCGCATCGAAATAGTTCCTAGCGAGCTTTCGATGCGATTTTTTTCTTCTCATCATAGAACAGGCAAGCGAGAGAACGACAATAGGAGGACAACCTATCATGGATAATGATCAAACCGTCGTAACCGTTGACATATATGGACACCAATATAAGCTGAAGGGTCATTCCAACGTTGAATATATGAAGAGAGTGGCCAGCGCCATTGACGACAGCATGAAAAAACTGGCGGCCAGCTATCCCCGGCTAGATATGCCGAAGCTGGCGGTGCTTGCAGCCGTTCAAATTACAGAGGAAGTATTCCGGCTGCGCCGGGAGAACGACACCTTGCACGATTCCGAAGCGAAGCGGCTGGTGCTCGCCGAGAAGCTTGAGCAAGCGAACAGCCTGACGGCAGGCTTGCAGTCTGAGCTGGATGCGGCTAGGTTGGAAGCTGCGCGAGAGCTTGCGGAGCACGATGCTGCTCACGAAGCAAAGCTGGCCCGGTTGGCCGAAGAGGCAGCCTCAAGGCTGACCTCGTCACTTGAAGAAGCGGCGGCTAGGCTAGCGCAGGAACAGGAAGAGACGGCTAAGCTGCTTGAGATTCGGCAAGCCGAAGCGGATGCGAAGCTTGCGCGCGAGCGCGAGGAAGCGGCGGAACGGCTGAAGCAGGAGCAAGCAACCGCTGCCGAGCTGCTAACTGTGCAGCAGGCGGAATCGGAAGCGCGGATTGCCCGCGCCAAGGCTGAGTCAGCGGAGCAGCTGCGTCTGGCACAGGAGGAAGCGGAAGCACGGGTTGCCCGCACTGAAGCAGAGTCAGCAGAGCTGCTGCGCTTGGCGCAGGAGGAAGCGGAAGCGAGGTTTGCACGCGCCGAGGCTGAGTCAGCGGAGCAGCTGCGTCTGGCGCAGGAGGAAGCGGAAGAACGGATTGCCCGCGTCGAGGCTGAGTCAGCGGAGCAGCGGCGTCTGGCACAGGAGGAAGCGGAAGCGCGGGTTGCCCGCGCTGAAGCTGAGTCAGCAGAGTTGCTGCGCTTGGCGCAGGAGGAATCCTCTGAACGGCTGCGTCTTGCGGAGGCCGAATTATCTGAAAAACTGCGTATGGTACAGGCCGATTCCGCAGAACAGCTGCGTTTGGTGAAGGAAGAGTCAGCGGAGCAATTGCGCTTGACACAGGAAGAGTCGTCCGAACGACTGCGCTTGACGCAGATGGAGTCAGCGGAACAGCTTAGCTTGGCGAAGGCGGAGGCTTCGGCGGCCATTGAGGCGCTTAAAGCGGAGCTGGAGCAAGCGAACGAGCTCGGCCAGCAGTTGGCGGTCGAAGCGGCGGAGCAAGCGGAGCAGTCGGCTGCCGCGAAGGTTGCGGAAGAGAGACTGCAGTGGCAGGAAGAACGGAATAAGCGCGAGAGCGAGCTGCTCGCGGAGTCGGCTGAGAAGGAAAGGCTGGCACTGGAGAAGGAGCAGCAGTTAAGGGCCGATATCGAACGGCAAAGCAGCGCTTGGCAGGAAGAACGAGCAGCGCTTCAATCGCAGGCTGCGGAGATCAAGCAGGGCTGGGAACAGGAGAAATCATCGTTCGAGCAGCGGATTCAAGCGGCCGATGATCATCTCATGCAAGCGATGGAGCAGGAGGAAGCGCTTCGCGCCTCGTTGCAATCGATTGAGCAACAGCTGGGAGAGAAAGAAGCGAGACTGACTGAGCTGGAGTCCGATGAGGAGCAGTGGACGCAGCGCAACAATGAGGCTTCCGCGCGAATCGGACAGCTTGAGGAAGAAGCTGCGTCTAGGCTCGAGCGGCAGTCGGTTGACGAAGAACGGCTATTGCAGCTTGAATCGGAATTAGATCGGCTGCGGGCGCAGTACGAGCAGGAAGCTGCGGATGCAGCCGAAGCGGCTGTCCGTTTCGAAGAGGAACGTTCGGGATGGGATATTCGCTACCTCGATTTGAAGAACGAATGGGAACAGGCGCTGGCCGAACGGCAGGGACAGCTTGAAACGCAAAGCCGCGAGCATGAGGAGAAGCTGCTGGAGCTTGAAATTGAACGCGAAGAAGAACGCGAGCAAGCGGAGCGCCAGCGGAAAAGCGACAGCGACGAGCTGGAACGGCTTCACGGGGAAAAGCTTACAGAAGCCCAGCGACTGTTCGAAGAGAAGCTGGCCGAGTTGGAGCAGCGGCAGGCAGAAACGGCGGAAGCAGCGGACACTGAACGGAGCCGTTCGGCTGAAAAGCTAGCGGAGCTAGAGCGTAGGCTGCATGAGCAAGAGCAAGAACTGCAAGACGAGAGACTGCGCGGCGAAGAGCAGCGGCATGAACAGGATCGTCTGTACGAAGAACTGCGGGCCGAACTGGAGCGAACCGGACGAGAGCGGCTTGAACAGCTGGAAGAGGAGCATCGCCGTCAGACCGAGGAGTTGCAGCTGCAGCAGCTGGAGCAATACGATGCGCTGGAAAGCCGGCATAAGGAGCTGGAACGTGAGCTTGCCGCCGAGCGGGAAGACTTTGCGCTTCAACTGCGGGAACAAGCGGAAGAGCATGGTCGGCGGATTGCCGCCAAGCAGTTGGAGGCTGAGGAAAGTTTCGAGGAACTCATTCGCAAGCAAACGGATCAGCAGCTGCAACTGAAAGAACAGCTTCAGGAACAGCTCCAGGAGCAGCAAGCCGCCATCGAACATGCCGAAATGCGGGAATTGGAGCAATTGGATGAGCTTGAGGCGCTGAATGTACATAAGCGCGAGTTGACCGAGCAGTTGGAACTGACAGCTGCCCGCGAGCGGATTGGCACTCAGCAGTTGGAAGCTTCGCTCTCCAGAGAGCAAGAGCTGACCGAACGTTTGGAGAAGGAGCAGTCGCAGCTGTCACAGTGGCAAGCAGAAGCGGATCGGCTGGAGACTGCGGAACGGGAGCGGGCGTCACAAGAGAAATTGCTGCGAGAGCAGTTGGAGACGGCGCTGGAACAGGCCGCCGCAGCGGCAGCGCAAACCGGTGAGCGGGACGAACAGGCAGAGTTGCTGGCTGCAGAACGCGATGAAGCGGCGGAAAGGCTGCAGAGCCTGGAGAAAGAGCAGGCTGAGACTGCCGACAAGTACGAGAAGCTGCTGCAAGAGTATCGCAAGCTGCAGACCGAGTTTAATGAATGGATCGAGCTCATCGAGCAAAGCTAATACGATCAATAAAAGGACGGACCGGCATTTCGACAACCGGCGCCGTCCTTTTTGCGCATAAAAAAACCGGCACCCGCAAGGGGGACCGGTTGCCGCCGAATTATTCGACGATCAGCTTTGACTTCATTTTCGTATGGCCGCCGCCGCATGGAATGTAGCAGCTGATTTCGTATTCGCCTGCATCGAGCGAAATGGTTTGCGTCTTGTTGTTATCGATTTGGATTTTCGTTTTGGAAATACGAATACCGTGTACGCCTTCCGTCGACTCGAGCTTTAAATTGATATTTTCGCCCGCTTTAATTTTATATTCGGCTTGATCGAATTCCCAGTTTTTCGCTTTAATAACGACTTCCGGTGCCGCCGTATCCGGCTCGATTACGCCGCTTTGTCCGCTCGCCGGTTTGTTCGCGTTGCCGCCGCAAGCTGCGATAACAAAAACAAAGCAAAGCGTTGCCGCAAGCATAGCCCATTTTTTCATTGTGAAACTCCCCTTTCTGCACAGCTTATCCATTATGAATTCTAGATCATTGTATCGCATAAGACAGTGGCATGCCTAATGGTTGAGTGACAAAATAATGAAATTAAACGCTTATGTCCAAGCGGCTCCAAGCAGCCGGCGAAATCAAAATAAAAATGGCAGCAAAGGGCGCAACCTAACCCTTATGCTGCCATGTGTCGCTCATCACTGGGGCAATTAATCTTCGCGTCTGCTGCTTCGTCCAGCCTCGTATGGGGTGCTGACCGGAATGAACAGGTCGATGATCCCGATGACGAGTGCTGCGAGAATCGCGCCCAGCCAGGTAACGTTGACGCCTCCGACGATAAATTGGGCGAGCCAGATGACGGCCGCACTGGCGATAAAGCCAACGATACCGCGGCCGAAAGGCGTAACTTTTTTGCCGAATATGCCTTCAACGATCCAGCCGAGCGCCGCAATGACCAATGCCAGGAACAGAGCGCTCCAGAAACCTCCTACGCTGAATTGGGGAACGATCCAGCCGACTACCATCAGCACAAGCGCTGAGACGATAAATCGTACAACATGGCCTAAAAAGCTCATATTTATCCTCCTTCAAATTGCGTGGATTTTGCTTGAACCTTGGCGTATCGCAGCTTACGGCGTTAACGATGTCGCTGCCGAGCGCCGGTTCAAGCCAAGGTCGGAGAAGAAAATCATGCTGATTTCATCAATAGTATGACCAGATTCGCAGCAGCTATGTATGATGCCTTGACGGATGGCGGCACAATGTTAGAACGGACCGCAGTCAAATCGTGCATCCTGGCAATTGTTCGGCTATAATAAAGTGGCGAGAGGAGTGTTACAGTGGACAGCAAAATTTTATCCACACTTGAATTTCATAAAATTACACATAAATTAGAGCAGCATGCCGCCACCTCGCTCGGAAAAAAAGTGGCCGGACAGCTGGCGCCGAGTTCCGATCTGGAAGCGGTTAAGCTGACGCTTCAGGCGACAGACGAGGCTTACAAAGCCGATCGGCTGAAAGGGCTTGCGCCGTTCGGCGGTATCGTCGATATTAGCGCGCCGCTGCATCGCGCCCGCATTGGCGGCACCTTGAATCCGACGGAGTTGCTGGATATCGCTGCAACGTCGCGGGGAGCGAGAAGAGTTAAGAAGCATATCGCGAATCTGCATGAAGACGATCCCATTCCGCTTCTGTATCAGAACGCTGAGCTGCTGACGGAGCATAAGCCGCTGGAGGACGAAATTTTCAGCTGTATCGATGATCAAGGCGATGTTATGGACAGCGCTAGTTCTGAGCTTGCCGCCGTCCGCAGAGAGCTGCGCAACGGAGAATCCCGCGTTCGCGAGAAACTGGAGCAAATGATTCGTTCCAGCTCCGTTCAGAAAATGCTGCAGGATGCGATTGTTACGCTGCGGAACGACCGGTACGTTATTCCTGTTAAAGCGGAATACCGCTCGCATTTCGGCGGTATCGTTCACGATCAGTCTGGTTCGGGTGCGACGCTATTTATCGAGCCGGAAGCGATTGTAACGATGAATAACAAGCTTCGGGAATTGAAAGCGGCGGAAACGCGTGAAATCGAGAAAATATTGCAAAAGCTGACGGCACAGGTCGGCGAGCATGTGGAGGATCTCCTCTATAACTTAGAAACGCTCGGCCAGCTGGACTTTGCTTATGCCAAAGCAAGAATGGCACATGCGATGAAAGCGACGCTGCCTCGCATGAACGACCGCGGCTTTCTGAAGCTGAAGCGCGGCAGGCACCCGCTAATCGCAACGGATAAGGTCGTTCCGCTTGATGTAGAGCTGGGCAATCAATATACGGCTATTATTGTGACCGGTCCGAATACGGGCGGCAAGACCGTCTCGCTTAAAACGATCGGACTGCTTTCCTTGATGGCCATGTCGGGACTATTCGTACCGGCTGAGGACGGCAGCCAGCTTTGCGTGTTCGACGCCATCTACGCTGATATCGGCGATGAGCAAAGTATCGAGCAAAGCTTGAGTACGTTCTCCAGCCATTTGACGAATATTATTCGCATTTTGCGGTCGATGACGTCCAAGAGCCTCGTGCTGCTAGACGAATTGGGAGCCGGTACTGATCCAGCGGAAGGCTCCGCGCTCGCTATCGCGATATTAGAGCATATCCATCGATTGGACAGCCGAATCGTAGCGACAACGCATTATAGCGAGCTGAAAGCTTATGCGTATAACCGTAAGGGTGTTATTAACGCCAGCATGGAGTTCGATATTGCAACGCTTAGTCCGACCTATCGTCTGCTTGTCGGCGTACCGGGACGAAGCAATGCCTTTGCGATTGCTGAACGCCTCGGTTTAAGCAAATCGATTATCGATCACGCTCGAGGCGAGGTAAGTGAAGAGGATCAGCGCGTTGAGAATATGATCGCTTCGCTCGAAGAGGATCGGCTTAACGCCGAATCCGAACGTCAGACGGCGGAATCGCTGCGGCATGAGATGGAACGCCAGCGTGAGCGGCATGATGCGGAGCTGCGCAAGTTCGAGGATCAGCGCGACAAATTGCTGCTCAAGGCGCAAGAAGAGGCGCGCGAAGCGGTGGCGAAAGCAAGACGCGAGGCGGACGAAATTATCGCCGACCTACGCAAGCTGGCGCTCGAGGAAGGAGCGGCCGTCAAGGAGCATAAGCTCATTGAAGCGAAGCGCAGGCTGGAGGATGCTGCGCCTGAGCTGGCAAAGCCGAAGCGGGCGGGCAAAGCCGACAAAAAAGCGGCAAAAATTGAAGCCGGCGACGAGGTTACCGTATACAGCCTGAACCAAAAAGGGACGGTCGTCGAGATCGGAGCAACAGATGCAACCGTACAGCTTGGCATTATGAAGATGAAGGTTTCATTGGACGACTTAGAGCTGATTCCTTCGTCGAAGTCGACCCCTGCCAAGAAACAGCCGCAGCAGCAAGCAGCGAGCTTAAAACGTTCGAAAGACGATCAAGTTCGGATGGAGCTCGATTTGAGAGGCGAAAACTTGGAGGAAGCGATTATCGAGGTCGATCGTTTCTTAGACGAATCGTATTTGTCCGGTCTCGGCCAAGTCTATATTATCCACGGTAAAGGCACGGGTGTTCTGCGGACCGGCATTCAGCAATATTTGCGCAAGCATAGCTTGGTTAAAGCTTATCGTCTGGGCAATTATGGCGAAGGCGGCAACGGGGTCACGGTCGCGGAGCTGAAATAGCGACGCGTCCGCCCGCATTCTGACAGGCGAGGTGAGAATAAGGATGAGGAACGAAGTGGATCAGCTGCTCGGCAACGAATACTTGGCATCGCTCGTATACGTATCGCTTGTAGTGCTGTCCCTTATTGTCTTTTTGTCTATCTTCGAATGGGTGACTCGGTATAAATGCTGGACCGAGATCAAGAATGGCAATCTGGCCGTCGCGATGGCGACCGGCGGTAAAATTTTTGGCATATGCAACATCTTCCGATTTTCAATCGAAGCGAACGATTCGATCTATCAAAGTTTAATTTGGGGAGCTTTCGGATTCGTTATTTTGTTGGCTGCTTATTTTTTGTTTGAGTTTTTGACGCCGGTATTTCGCATCGACGACGAGATTGCCCGCGACAATCGGGCAGTCGGATTTATTGCGATGATTATTTCCGTTTCGCTCTCCTATGTAATCGGAAGTACGGTAATTTTATAGCGGGAGGCTGGCAATGAAGTATTTATGGTGGATTCTTGCAATAATATCGGTATTATTTTTTGTTGGCGGAATTATCTATTTAACTATGATTGCTTAATAGCAAGAAGAATGGAGGAAGCGGGATGAAAGAACAAGAGCAAACGATTTGTCCATGGTGTATGACCGAGATCGTTTGGGACGAAGAAATCGGTCCTGAAGAGTATTGTCCGCATTGCGAGAACGAGCTGAGTGGCTATCGAACGATGCAAATCGGTATGGAAGACGAGGAAGGCGACGCAAACGAAGAGGACGAGCGGGAGTGGGACGCTCAGGACGAAGATGAATCGTACGGCGGCGGCTATAAGGAAGGCGAAGAAGGCTTTCGCCGAACGACCCGATCCCGTCTTGCCGCTGAGGAAACGCTGCAAAGCATTATCGATCATCAAGAGGAAGCGCCGGAATGCCCGTCATGCCGGGAATATATGATCGAAGCCGGCAAGCAGACGGTAGACGACTCTTTCACGCCAACAATCCACGCTTCCGCCGGACAGGCATTGTTGGAAACGCCGTTTGAACTGACGCTGTATGTATGCCCTTCTTGCTTCCATACGTCGACCTTGCTCGGTTACAAGGACCGTGAAAAGCTATTAAACGCGCTTAATCCGAGAAACTGACGGGATATGGAAAGCGGCAATAGCATGCTTGTCGTCCGTTTAGGGAACCTTACAAAACGTATTTCTTCCAGATGAACAGCAGCGCGACGTCCAATAGGGGACGGAAGGGCGGTCTGCTTCTCGGATAGGAGGTCTCGTTTTGGAACAGGGGAATATTAGGGCGAAACGGGGCGGCAGGATTAATTCCAGCTCTGCTTCGCGCAAAGAATGGACGCAGGTGCGACCTTCTACAGGTGGCAAGCTGGATGCTCAAGCAGTGCTGCTGCTTGCCGTGAACGCTTTGTACGCTATATCTAATGCATTGTCCGGTACGTTTTTGCCCGTTTATCTATGGAAAGCCAGCGGCTCCTATTTGCTTATCGGATGGTTTTCGTTCGGCCAGTTTTTGGCCGGCGGACTTACGTTTTGGCTGGCGGGCAAGTGGGTCAAGGAAGGAAATAAAATGAACAGCCTGCGTCTCGGTATTTTGCTGTCCGGGCTGTTTTTTTTGACTGTGCTGCTGCTAGGCAAGCAGGCGACGCGTTACGGCGTGCCGCTCGGCATGCTGAGCGGCACGGCAATGGGCTTCTATTGGCTGGCATATAACGTTGTTTACTTTGAAATTACGGAACCGGACAACCGGGACCGCTACAACGGATGGGCTGGGCTGCTTGGCTCGGCGGGCGGCATGATTGCGCCCTGGATATCCGGTTATTTGATAACGACTCTGCACGGAGAACGCGGCTACAGACTGATTTTCACTCTATCGCTCATCATCTTCGGAGTGGCTTGCGTGCTTAGCTTCTGGTTGCGCAAACGGGAAAAGGGCAGCGAGCGCTATAGCTTCTCGTACGGCTTTCGGCGTCTGCAAGAGAAGGGGAATCCTTGGCGAAGGATGTTCGCTGCAGTAATGGCGCAAGGCGTTCGGGAAGGCGTATTTATGTTTCTGGTCGGATTGACCGTCTATATTGCGACTTCCAATGAGAGCAAGCTGGGCAACTACACGCTGCTCACTTCATTGATCGCGCTCGTCAGCTTTTGGGTGATCGGCAAGCGTCTCACGATGCGCAACCGCAACGTCGCCATGCTGGCTGGCACACTTTTGCTAGGAGTAGCGATTATGCCTTTGTTTTGGGGCGTGAGCTATTCCATGCTTCTTATGTTCGGCATAGGAACTTCGTTATTTATGCCGCTTTATATTATTCCGATGACTTCTCGCGTATTTGATCTGATCGGATCGACGGAGGAGGGGGCAAGCAACCGCGAGGAATATATTGTTTTGCGGGAAGCTGCTCTTACTCTCGGTCGGTTGATCGGTTTGAGCGGGTACTTGATATTGCTGCCGATCAACCATTCCGAGCAGGCGATTGTGTGGCTCATGTTCATCGTAGGCATTATGCCGGTGGCCGGCTGGTATTTCATGCGGCCGTTTCTTCTAGCTCCTACTTATGTACGTAAAACGAGGTGAAGCAAGATGCGCATTGTAAATTCGATTATCGATCTGATTGGCGATACCCCGGCTGTTAAACTGAACGCGCTGGCTGAGGAAGGCAGTGCGGATGTCTACATCAAGCTGGAACGATTTAATCCAAGCGGCAGCGTAAAAGACCGAGCTGCTTCATCGCTCATTCAAGCGGCGGAGGAGGCCGGATTCATTCAGGAGGGCAGCCTCATTATTGAACCGACAAGCGGCAATACGGGCATCGGACTTGCGATGAACGCTGCGGCAAAAGGGTATAGGCTTATTCTGGTCATGCCCGACAATATGTCGGAGGAGCGAATCAAGCTGCTGCGTGCTTATGGAGCAGAAGTTGTGTTGACTCCCGCTGCGGAGCGGATGCCGGGTTCAATCGCCAAAGCGCTGGAACTGCAGCGGCAAAACCCGGGCAGCTTTATTCCGAACCAATTCGAGAACGCTGCGAATCCGGATATTCACCGGCGTACGACGGCGGTTGAAATATTGGAGCAAATGGAAGGGCGGCTGGACGCATTTGTGGCGACTGCCGGCACCGGCGGCACAATTACCGGCACCGGGGAGACGCTGAAGCAACAATTGCCCGGCCTTTATGTCGCCGTCGTCGAGCCGCAGGGCTCGCCTGTGTTGTCGGGCGGAAAGCCGGGACCTCATAAGCTGGTCGGCACCAGCCCAGGCTTTATCCCTCCTATATTAAATACATCCGTATACGATGAGATCATTCAAGTGGCGGACGAGGACGCGCTTCGTACGACGCGCGATTTGGCGAGACTGGAAGGGCTGCTGCTCGGACCTTCGTCGGGCGCTTCTGTCTGGGCGGCGATGCAAGTGGCGAAACGGCTTGGCAAAGGCAAACGCGTGCTGTGCATCGCCCCGGATACGGGAGAGCGCTATTTGAGCATGGATATTTTTTAATCGTCTGCAAAAATCATATACACGGGATGCGGCCTTTAAGACTTCCAAGTCTTCAAGGCCGCTTTTATATATCCTCGTCTTTCTCGAATGTAGTCCAGTATAAAGGAAGGCTCGTTCAGAAACGTATTGAAGCTGCTTTTTCTCGTGAAATCGTCGCGGATCGAAGGCGTAATCTGTTTGTACATGCTTGTAATGACTGGATCGATTCGCTCTACTGTAAATTTGGTTTTTAACAGCTCTCGCATAATCGACTTGTATTTTGCCCGGCAGGAAGCGAAGGAGAACAGCTTCTCTGTCAGCTTATTATAGCCTTCAAGCCGGACCAGTTCGCTTCCGCAAGGCCTCCCGTAGCAGTTTCTTCCCCACGTCCCCTCGTAATCCCAAGGAATGATGCGATATTTTCCCGATTTCTTATGTTCGTATAAAGCGTAGTTCTGATCGAAGCCGTCGTAATTGCCAGTCAGTACGGCTCCCGCGAGCCAAAGCAAATATTGATTAATATCGAGCCGCTTGGCTGTAAAGGAAGCGAAGGTTCGGCCTTTAAGACGGTTAATACCTCTGACGAATCGAACGATGCGCGGTCTGGCAACCGTCGACTTTCCTTGCTGAATTTCATAACCGTCGAATAGTGACTCCTTCCTTCCTTTCGTGATCGGATCGATCAAGCTGAAATCGGCGCTGTCGTTAACGGCGTATAAGATTGAACGGAAGCCGATGCCTCTTTTCCGAAAAAAAGTCCGGTCCACGGATTCGATTTCCAAATAGACGCCCTGCGTCTGTCCGTTGATTTCAACTTCTATATGCTTCGTATCTGGTGAAGGAACGCCGATCTGATTAAAGAAATGAAAGGAGAGCGCGTTACGAATCATGGAAGGATCGTCAAATTCGGCGTTCCAGTGCAGAATAGGGCCTCCAGCTACTCTAATCTCGAACGATTTTTTATGGTAATGCAGCGTATGGCCTCCGCGTAAGCCAAAGCTCGCCTCATGAACGGTCCCATCCATCTCGATTTGAACGGGCTTGAACGAGTTACGGCGCTCCGCATCCTGAAGATCGAGAAGATCGCTCGGCTGTATCGTAATTTTCCGTATCGGAAGCTGATCCATGTCGGATTCACCCCTTGGGCAAAAGATAAAGCCTATCGTTGGACGATAGGCTTCTGTTCTTATTTACCTTATTCCGTTACTGGGCTGATTGACACTTACCGCATTCAAAATGAAGAGCGGCGCTGCTTTAGCGTCCCGAACGATTGCCGCGTGAACCTGAACGGTTGCCACGCGAGCCGCCAGTGCGATTGCCGCGCGAACCTGAACGGTTGCCACGCGAGCCGCCAGTGCGGTTGCCACGTGAACCCGAACGATTGCCGCGTGAACCGCCAGTGCGGTTGCCACCCGAACCTGAACGGTTGCCGCGCGAACCGCCAGTGCGGTTACCGCGGGAGCCCCCCGTACGATTACCGCGCGAGCCGCCTGAACGGCCGCCGCGCGAGCCTCCGCTGCCTACTAATTGTTGAGCTTCTTGTTCCATTATATGAAATCTCCTCCTTTGTTTTCTATGCTATAAGTTATGAGGAGACTCTTAAGCTCGCATGGGTGATTCGTATAATCTTCAATAAATAGATATTAATCTAGTACCTCGTATATACGGGATACATATAAATATATTACATATCGTCTCCCATGATAGATGAACCGAATCAAGCATTGGAGGGATGCCTGCTCAAGAAGGCAAAAGTAAAGCGCAAGAGCGCTGATAGTTTTATAGGCAGGAAAGGCTATCTATTAACAAAATTTATTAAACTATCGGAGGGATTTATTCATGAGTTTTTATGGTTCTCCTTATGCTGGTTTTTCGGATCACAACTGCTGCAATCATCACAGAAACGAGCACAAAAGCGAGCACAAAAGCAAACCGAAAGAAAGAGATTGCTTGCAAGACTTTGTTGGCAAAAACGTCAAAATCAACAAAGGCGGCCCAGACTCTCTGGAAGGCAAAGTGCTCGCGGTGAAATCGGACTATTTGGTGCTCTGCACAAAAGAGGGCATTAAATACGTTCAACTGAGCCACATCAAAAGCATTACGGAAAACAGAGAGGATTGCAAAAGCAGCGGCGGCTGCCGTCATCGCCGTTTCATCAACGCAAACAACTTCAAAGGCGTGCTGCGTGCGCTAGATCAGAATTTCGTCAAAGTCAGCGCTGGCGGCCCGGATAAAGTGGACGGCTTCCTGGCGGAAGTTTGCAAAGATTCGATCAAAGTCGTAGACGGAAGAAAAATTACGCAAATCTTGAACGACCAAATTCGTTGGATTGCTAAAGAAGACTCCTGCGGCAACCGCTCCAATGGCAACAAAAACGACAATAAGAACGACAACAAGAGCGGAAACAAGAACGAAAACAAAAATGAAAACAAAAACAAGAACAAAAGCGGAAACAACAACCGTTCGGGAGGCAATAACCGCACAGGCGGCAACAACCGCTCGGGGGGCAATCGCAAGGGCAACCGTAGCGGGGGCAGATAATTCGGGAAACGCGACTGATTCGCGGTTCCGGGCAAAGTGATTCGCCTTTGTCCGGTTCCGCCCGTCCGCGTATCGCGAATTTCGGATGAAAGGAGGTTGATCGTATGAAAAACCGTCATCCGCTGCTCGATCGTCAGGTTGAACTGGAGATTTCCGGAAAGGCGTCGCCCATTCGCGGCAAATTGATTGAATGGGGCCAGGATATATTGGTACTGCATAATGGAACGCAGTTTCTATATATTCCGCTTATCCATTTGCAGCAGCTGAGGCTTTCTGAACAGGAAGTTGAAGCTGCTGAAGCCGCGAACGCGACACCGGAATTGCCTTTTGAGGCTTTTAACGACCCCGTCTCCTACCGCAAAATATTAATGAACGCAAAGGGGATGTTTTCCGAGATCTATATTACCGGCAATCAATCGATCCACGGTTATGTAACGACGGTCATGAATGATTTCTTTGTTTTCTACTCACCGGTTTACCATACCGTCATTATTTCGCTGCACCATATGAAGTATTTAATTCCGTACAATCCAAATGTAACACCTTATACGCTTACTCCGGAGCAATTTCCGTTAAAGCCGTCACCGCTTACGCTTGCCCGCACGTTCGATCAACAATTGCGAAAGCTGATCGGCGAATTCGTCGTCCTCGATCTGGGCGAAAATCCTAACAAAACAGGCGTGCTGAAAAATGTCGATCAAAGCTTAATCGAGCTTGCTACCGCAAGCGGAAACGCCGTCTACTTGCACTTTGACCATGTCAAGACGGTTCATGTGCCATAAATGTCAACGCCCGTTATGATCGCCTTTAGCGCTTCGTAACGGGCGTTTTAACGTTGTTCTGGAATGCATGACTTCGGAAACGGAGGGGAATGCTGGAACGAAAGGATGTGATCTTCTCCCTTGAGAATGACTGTTAAACCATTTGGACTATGGCCGGTTGTCATGATGATCCTATTGTCTGTAGGCCTGCTCAATCATGTCATGGTACTCCCGTTGCTGCTGCAAGTTGCCAAACGCGACGCCTGGATTGCGATTCTGGGCGCTCTAATCATTGCGTTGCCTATCGTTGCCTTTCCTCTTCATCGCGCGCTTGTCGGCATGAATGGAGAACGGCTCGATCAATGGCTGAGCAAGAAGTCGTCGCCCTTCTTTTCTGGGCTTGTCTTGACGATCCTGAATCTTATGCTGCTGATCGTCGCCTTTACGACGCTTGTCGATGTCATCGGTTGGACCTCATCGACCTACTTGCCGATAACGCCGCCGATCGTTGTCTGCGCAATCTTCGCCGCCCTTTGTTTAATTGGGGCTATAAGCGGACTGAGAACGATTGCTCTAATGGCTTGCATTCTGCTGCCTATAGTCGTTGTGCTTGGCGATTTCGTCATGTCGGCCAATATGCCGGACAAGGATTATCGCTATTTGCTGCCGATGCTGGAGAATGGCATTAAGCCGCTGGTTCAGGGAGCCACCTACAGCATCAGCTCCTTTATGGAACTAACCTTTCTGTTGATGATTCAGCACCATTTGCGAAAAACGTTTAAAAAATGGCATCTTTCACTGCTCGTTATCGTTCTAATGGGCTTGACGCTCGGACCGACCATTGGGGCGCTATCCGAATTCGGTCCGGTGGAAGCCGCGGCCATACGATATCCAGCCTATGCCCAATGGAGACTAGTGAAGATCGGAAACTACTTCGAGCATGTTGATTTTTTCGCTGTCTATCAATGGCTTTCCGGAGCATTTATCCGCATCTCTATGAGTCTGTATTTATTTTGCGAATACACGCCTATCCGTAAGCTAAAGCGTCAATGGATTGGACATTCGGCGATTATAGTGGCTCTTGTCGGTGTATCTTATTTCATGCTGAACAATATGTTTCTGTACATAAACGTTATTAAAATCTATTTTGCTTTTGCTTGGATCGTGTTTTTGATCATTTTACTAATGGTATGGCTGCTGAGCTACAGGCGGACGGGATCGATTGCTCGCGGAGAAGAAAGGGGGAAGCGCCATGAAGAAGACAGCGGCTTGGAAGGTTGAGAGCAGCAAGCTGTATCGCATCATTTCCGAGCTGGAGAAGTCTGACGATATTGTGATGATGGATTTGGGAACTGAGGAAACAAGACGCCTATTTCGCGTTATATTTTGCAGCGGACTCGTTGATATGCAGACCGCGTCCCTGACGCTGCTCCCAGATTTAGACAAGCTGGGCAAATGGCTGGACAAAAGAGGAGGGGAGGAAGCGAAGGAAGAGTCGACCTGGACGTCGGGTATGCTGGGGAGCAAGCTTAGGCTGGAGTCAGAGGAGGGTGAAAACACTCTGTACACAGCTTTGTTTTCCGGAGGCGTGATCGTGATCGAAGCTGAAACGGGCCTTCTGTTTCAATTCGATATGTCAAATATCCCCGGCAGACAGCCGGAAGAATCCGTCATGGAGCTATCTCTTAAAGGTCCGCGCGACGGCTTTGTCGAGAGGCTAGGGGTCAACATCGCATTAATTCGCCATCGGCTGCGTTCGCCGAAGCTTCGCTGTGAAATATGGCAGATCGGCGAAGAATCGCGTACCGAGGTAGCGGTGATGTATATGAGCGGTGTAGCTAGCCAGTCGTTGATAGAAGAGGCAAGGAGAAGGCTGAAAGCCATTCGGATCGATGTCCTTCATGGGGCTTCGCAGCTGGAAGACCTGCTTTCGGACCGGCCTCGCTCGCTGTTCCCGCTTGTGGAATATATTGGCCGCCCGGATTATACAGTCAAGGCTTTAATCAAAGGCAAAATTGTTTTTCTCCCGGATGGCTCGCCTACAGCCATTATCGCTCCGGCTAACTTGCTGCTGTTGATCAAGTCGCCGGAGGACTTGCATTTGCCCTACTATTTCGTTTCGCTTGAACGGCTGCTTCGCATCGTCGGCTTCGTTATCGCCTTATGCATGCCGGGCTTCTGGGTATCGTTGTCGGCTTACAATACGGATCAAATTCCATATAGTCTGTTGGCGACCGTGTCGATCTCCCGGATCGGGCTGCCGCTTTCGGCCACGATGGAAATGTTTTTAATGCTGACGATGTTTGAGTTATTTCGCGAGGCGGGCGTCAGATTGCCGCGGGCAGTAGGTCAGACGGTGACGGTTGTCGGCGGATTAATCGTAGGCGATGCAGCAATTAGAGCGGGATTAACTTCGCCGACGATGCTGGTAGCGGCCGCCGTTACGGCGGTAGGCACATTTACGCTTGTGAACCAGTCACTCGTTGGGACGGTGAGTCTGCTTCGCTACTTTGTTCTTATATTGTCTTCGCTGTTTGGCATATTCGGTTTCTTTGTTTCCGTCTTTGCCATTCTGATCTATATATGCTCGTTGGAGTCGTTCGGTATGCCTTATATGGCTCCCATCGGCCCGCTGCGCTGGAGAGAGCTGATTCCGGCGTTAGTGAAGCAGCCATGGAAACGTAAAGACAAAGGGGACTGACAACACGATGGGCTTTGTTAGCAAGCTCTCCAAGTTGATCGTTGCGTTGACGCTGTTAGTTTTCGCAAGCGGCTGCTGGGACGAGCAAAACTTGCAGCAGGTGAGCTATATTACGGCGCTTGGCGTGGATTATGTCGACGGACAATTTGAAATTCATGCCCAATTAATTGAGTTCGGCTCCGTAGCCAAGAAGGAATCTTCAGGCTCCGGTAGCGGCACACCTCTTTATGTAGGCAAAAAAACAGGAGAAACGCCGTTGCAAGCCTATTTCAATCTAATGAATACGTCGCAATATAAGCTGAGCATGGATCATTTGAAAACGGTTGTTGTCCATGAACGGGCGTTCTCCCATATAAGGACAATTATTGACGGCCTTAACCGAATGAGAGCAACCCGTTATACCGCGAATATTTTCGGTACAAAAGATAAGATGGAGAATCTTCTGGACATGGATGTCTTTTACAATTCCACCCCGCTCAACAGCGTGCTCTATTCCCCGGAAGTAAGCAATCGCGACAATTCGTCTATTCGTCCGTACACCATGCAGCAGCTAGTCCGCGAGGCGTTCGAGCCAGGCATGGTATCCTTGCTACCGAGCATTAAAGTGAACGATATGGATTGGAAGGCCAAGAAGAAATCGATGAATCTTGTTACACTGGACGGCGTTTTCTTGTTCAAACGCGACAATTACATTGGCTTTTTGTCAAAAAGTCAAGTTTCTGGTCTCGTGTGGAAAACAGAGGATTTCCATCGATCCGCGTTCACCATCGAACTGGAGGAGGGGAAACGAGCGACCATCGTTATTCAGAATTCGGATCTCGACACCAAGGTCAGATGGTCGGGCAATGAGCCGATTATCGAGCTAAAGGGGAATGTGAAGGTACATATTATCGAATCAGGCAAAGGCTTCTCGAGGAGCAAGGTGGAGAAAAAGGTGGAGGAGCATATTAAAGAAGAGATGCAGAAGACGCTTGCCAATGGATTTCGATTAGGGGCAGATCTTTATCAGCTAGAGCATCATCTTTACCGATACCATTACGGCAAGTGGAAGACGCTTACCAAGGATGGGCCTTGGGAGCCTAATGAGAAGGCTGTCTCCATTGTCGTTCATTGTGAGGTCACACATTCGGGCGAACATAAGTCGCAATTTCAGGAATCTACATAAAAACAGAGGTTGCAGCCCATAATACGAATGGTTCGCATATCAAAGTCCGAGAAGGAGGCAACTCGAGAGTCATGTTACAGCCAATTACCGCTAAAGAACTGGAATACGTGGCCGATTCCTTGTCCAACGAGGATTTGCTGCTCAAGCAAAACGCTCTGATGGCTTCGTCGGCAACGAATACAGCGCTCAAGCAGATTGCCCAACAAATGCTGCATACCCATCAGCAGCAGTACAACACGCTGCTCAGCTGCTTTCAGCAGCATCAACAGCTGGCTCCTACGCAACCTCAGCAATAATACAAGACAAGGAGTGCTTGAATGATGTATCAACAACAACAACAGCAACAACCGCTGCAGGATGAGGATCTGGCCTATACGGTGCTGTCCGATCTGAAGCGCGTCGTAAGGGAATACGCCACTGCGGCTACCGAATCTGTCTGCCCGTCTGTGCGGCAAATGTTCACTAACCTGCTGAACAGCACGTTGAAAATGCAAGGCGATCTATTCAACGTCATGCAGGCGCAAAATATGTACAGCACCGCTTCACCCGCGCTGCGCCAGGAAATCGATAAGCAGCTCAAGGAGTATCAGCAGACGCAGCAAAAGACGTCCGGCTGGCTTCAGCAGAAGCTTCATGGCTCCAATCAACAACAACAGCAGCAGAACTTCGGAGCTTACCAATCCTATAATCAACAGCAGCAATCGCATCAATCTCACCAGCCTTACTACAGCTAAAGACCCCCTCGCGGGGTCTTTTTGTTTTTTTCTTTGCAGGAAATTTCAATTCGTTGTAAAATATTTTTTAACGCCAAACGTTGCGGAGCCGTGGTCGGCCCAGCGCTTCGTTTGCGCTTGAGGCTTACAACCACAGGCATGTTGGAAGGAGCAAGACGATGAATGAATTACAGTTGAAAGTGCTGGAACTGCTTAAGGAAGACGCGAGGCGGGACGCCGAATTGATCGCGACGATGCTTGACCGTCCCGTAGAGGATGTGAAGCAAGCGATTGCCGAGCTTGAAAACGAGCATATCATCGTCAAATACGCCACTGTCGTCAACTGGAGCAAGGTGGACGAAGAGAAAGTGACGGCGTTGATCGAAGTGCAAATTACGCCGGAGCGCGGCCGCGGTTTCGAAGGAATCGCCGAACGCATTTACTTATATCCGGAAGTGAAATCGGTTTATTTGATGTCGGGCGCATACGACCTGCTGGTCGAAATCGAAGGGAAAAACTTGAAGGAAGTCGCTTCCTTTGTCTCTAACAAGCTTTCTCCAATCGATAAAGTGCTTTCGACAAAAACCAATTTTATTCTGAAAAAATACAAACAAGACGGAATTATCTTCGAGGAGCATGAAGGCGACCATCGTTTGATTATTTCGCCGTAAGAGGGTGATGGCTATGATTAAAGATAAAGTTACAGCAACGTCCGCTTCGGTTGAACGCAAGGCGATGGCACAATATCTGTCTCCTCTGGCCCAAGGAATTAAACCGTCCGGGATCCGGCGTTTTTTCGATCTGGTCAGCACGCGCAAGGACGTTATTACGCTTGGCGTAGGCGAGCCTGATTTCGTTACGCCTTGGCATGTCCGCGAAGCGGCTGTTTACTCCTTGGAGACTGGTAAAACGCAATATACATCGAATGCGGGAATGCCTGAGCTGCGGGATGCGATCGCTCGTTATTTGTCGGGCAGCTTTAATGTCGACTACGACCCGGCCAATGAAGTATTGGTGACGGTGGGCGGCAGCGAGGCAATCGATCTGGCGCTGCGCGCGCTTATTACGCCAGGAGACGAAATTCTGATTCCAGAGCCTTGTTATATTTCGTACTCGCCGATTACTTCGCTTAGCGGCGGCGTGCCAGTCGGCATCGAGACGTTTGCCAAAGACAACTTCAAATTGAAAGCGGAACAGCTGAAAGCGGCGATAACACCGCGCTCCAAAGTACTTATCCTTTGCTATCCAAGCAATCCGACGGGCGGCATTATGACTTATGAGGACTGGCTGCCGATTGCGAAGATCGTTGAAGAGAATGATTTAATCGTTATTTCGGACGAAATTTATGCGGAGCTTACTTACGGCACGAAGCATGTCAGCTTTGCGGCTGTTCCGGGGATGAAGGAGCGGACGATTCTTGTCAGCGGCTTCTCGAAGGCATTCGCAATGACTGGCTGGCGGATGGGCTATGCATGCGGACATAGTGATTTAATCGGGGCAATGCTGAAAATTCATCAGTATACGGTGATGTGCGCTCCGATCATGGGACAATACGCGGCCTTGGAAGCTCTGTCCGAGCATGGGTTGGAAGAAAAGGACCGGATGATTGAGTCGTATAACCAACGCCGGCGGCTTGTCGTCAAAGGGTTCCGAGATATCGGACTCGAATGCCATGAGCCGGAAGGAGCGTTTTACGCTTTCCCTTCCATTCAATCCACAGGCCTCACTTCGGAGCAATTCGCTCAGCGGCTGCTTGAAGAAGCGGGCGTAGCGGCCGTTCCGGGGGATGTCTTCGGTCTTGGGGGCGAAGGACATCTTCGCTGCTCGTACGCCACTTCAGTCGCGCAGCTGACGGAAGCGCTGGACCGGATCGGCAGCTTTGTGCACAAATTGAAGCAGGGCTAACGCTTCGTGGTATGACGGAGGCAGGCCGGGTTAACGCCCGGACTGCCTTTTTTTGTTACGTGCCGCAGCGGGGCGGATTGCCTTTTTGCGCCCGCCTGGCAGCGGTTTTATGGTATATTGATAACAGTTAATCGTGTGGAAGGAGCCTGATTCGAAAGATGAATTTATATACGAGAACGGGCGATAAGGGACAGACGTCGCTTATCGGCGGACGTGTGAGCAAGGACGATATTCGCGTTGAGGCCTATGGCACCATCGACGAGTTGAACTCGTTTGTAGGCATCGCGGCGGCGGAGGCCGCAAAGCATGAGCCTTTGCGCGATATGGCGGAGCTTCTGATACGCATACAGCACGAGCTATTCGATTGCGGCTCGGATCTGGCTTACGCCCGCCCTGGAGCGCCGCTGAAAGTAACGGCAGAAGCATCTGCCCGGTTGGAAGCAGAGATCGACCGCGCGAGTGGGCAAGCGCCGGAAATTACGCGCTTTATTTTGCCGGGCGGCAGCGCATTGTCGGCGCAGCTGCACGTCTGCCGCACCATATGCCGCAGGGCGGAACGGCGCGTTGTGACGCTTGCCGCCGAGCATCCGGTCAATCCGGAGACACTGACCTATTTGAACCGGTTGTCGGATTATTTCTTTGCGGCGGCAAGAGCAGCCAACGCGCTCCTCGGCGAGTCCGATATTGAATATGAAAGAAGTGCGGAAGTGTTCCGCAAACGGGAGAAGGAATGACATCTAATATTTCCGATTATTATAAACCGCTGACCGTACAGGTCGCGCAGGAAGACGACGGAAAGCAGGTGCGCACCGTGCTGGAGCGCAGGCTTGGCGTATCCCGCACGCTGCAGTCGAGGCTGAAGCTGACGGAGCTTGGCATTACGCTGAACGGGCAGCGGGCTTATACGTCTGCGTTAGTGCGTGCGGGAGACGAGCTCACGATCCGAATGGAGAAGGAATCGTCGGACGATATTTTACCAGAGCCGATACCGCTGGATATCGTTTTTGAGGACGACGACTTGCTCATTGTGAACAAGCCGGCGGGCATCGTTGTTCATCCGACGCATGGCCATTATACAGGAACGCTGGCGAACGGGGTTGTCCATCATTGGAAGGAGCAGGGCTGGCGCGTTCGTTTCCGGCCGATTCATCGGCTGGACGAGGACACGTCTGGTCTAGTCGCGATCGCGAAGACGCCTTATGTACACCAGCAGCTGTCCGAACAGCTGCAGGCGGGGACAGTCAAGAAGCTATACCGCGCTTATACGTATGGCTGGCCGCTGCTGGACAAAGGGACGGTCGATGAACCGATCGACCGTGACCCGGACGCGCCGCATATTCGTATTGTAACGGCAGAGGGCTATCCGTCCGTCACTCATTATGAAGTCGGAGCAAGATATGCGTCGGCCGCTGGCGGAGCTTCGATGGTCAAGCTGAAGCTGGAAACGGGCAGAACGCACCAGATCAGGGTGCATATGCGCCATATCGGCTGTCCGCTTATCGGCGACGGCATGTACGGTCCAACTGACGGCGGCGTCGCGGAATGGGAGGAAGCGTCCGGCCGACAGGCGCTGCACGCCGAGACGCTTGGCTTCGTCCATCCGATAACGAAGCAATGGATGGAGTGGAACGCGTCTTTGCCGCCGGAGCTCGTCCGGCTGGAAGATGTGCTGAACCGGTTGAACTAATTTATCATTTAACATAAGCAGAGTAGCAAGATAGACAGCTGTCATTTCTTTGGGGAAGCAGCCATCAAACGGGTTGCGTAAGGAAAGGGAGAATCGATGATGAGCAAATTGACCATCTATCAATATCCGAAATGCGGCACTTGCCGTACGGCGGTGAAATCGCTGCAGGCGAAGGGCAACGAGTTGGAGCTGAAGCATATCGTCGAAGAGACGCCAACGGCTGAGCAATTAAAGCAGCTGGTGAAGAACAGCGGCCTGGAGCTGAAAAAGTTTTTCAACACATCGGGCGACGTTTATAAAAGTCTCGGATTAAAGGATAAGCTGGCGGCGATGACGGAAGACGAGCAGCTCGCCTTGCTTGCATCAAACGGAATGCTGATTAAGCGGCCTATCGTAACTGACGGTGCACGGGTAACCGTGGGTTACAAAGAAGAGCAGTACGAGCAGCAATGGAACGGATGAGCGCGCCGATGAGAAAGAGGCCGTGGCGTTCCGAACGTTTGTCTAAGCTGGGCTCGTCCATCTTCGCGGAGGTGGCCGAGTGGAAGCGAGAGGCGCTGGAATCCGGCCTCGACGTGATTGATTTGGGGATCGGCAGCCCCGACAAGCCGCCGACGGAGGCTGTTCGGCAGGCGTTAAGCGAGGCGGCGCTGCGAGAGGACATTTACGCTTATCCGGGAACGCATGGCAGCGCCGCGTTTCGGGAGGAAGCGGCGAATTGGATGCAGCATCGTTTCGGCGTGCAATTGGATGCATCCGCTGAGCTCGTATCGCTAATGGGCTCGCAGGATGGCCTGGCGCATCTCGCGATGGCGATTTGCAATCCGGGTGACAAAGCAATCGTTCCCGACCCGGGTTATCCGATCTATGCTGCTTCACTTGCTTTGGCTGGCGTCGAGCCGGTGTTTTTGCCGCTCAAGGCGGAAAATAACTATTTACCAGATCTTGACGAGTTGCCGGACGAGCAATGGGACCAAGCAACATTTATTTTGCTAAATTACCCGAACAATCCGCTTTCTGCCGTCGCAGATCTCGCATTCTTCGAACGATTGCTTGAGAAAGCGCGCCGGCATGGCGTGCTCGTTGTACATGATTCGGCTTATTCGGAAATGGCGTTCGATGACATTGTTCCTCCAAGCATTCTGGAGGTGCCGGGGGCTATAGATAGCGCGGTGGAGTTTCACTCGCTTTCGAAAAGCTTTAATCTGGCGGGTGGCCGCATTGCGTTTCTCGCTGGCAACCGGGAGGCGGTAGGCGCTCTTTGCGAGTTGAAAGGCAATATCGATTACGGCGTGTTTCTCGCCGTGCAGGAAGCCGGTGTTGCCGCGCTGCAGCAGGCGATGGCTGACGATGCTCCTCCGAAAGCGGGAGCACTTTACGAGAAAAGACGCGACGTATTCGTGGAGGCGCTGCGTGCAGAAGGCTGGCATATCGAGAATCCGAAGGCGACAATGTTCCTTTGGGCGCCGCTGCCCGATATGCGCAGAGAGCATCCAGAGGGCTGGAACTCTAGACGAATTTCCCAGGAAATGCTCGCCCGCGCAGGTGTCGTCGTTATCCCTGGGGAAGCGTTTGGATCGGAAGGCGAGGGCTACGTTCGGATCGCACTCGTCGAGGAAGAAGAACGATTGCGGGAAGCGGCGAGACGCATCGGACGATTTATACGCGGCGAATGGGAAGCCGCAGACGGCAAGTAGCCGTTTGGAGAGGGGAAACAAACAATGACGGAAACAAAAGTATTGATCGTGGACGGGATGGCGCTGCTGTTCCGGGCGTTTTACGCGCAGTCTTACAGCCCGAGACGGACGGCCGACGGGACGCCGACCAATGCGGTATACGGCTTTTTGCAATATTTGTTCGACGCGGTGAACCGTTTCGAACCGAGCCATGTCGTCTGCTGCTGGGATATGGGCAGCCAGACGTTTCGGTCGGAGATGTACGACGGTTATAAATCGAACCGGCCAAACGCTCCGGAAGATTTGGTGCCGCAATTTTCGCTTGTGAAGGATGTTTCCGCCGCGCTCGGCATTCCGAATGTAGGTCTGGCTGGCTATGAAGCCGACGACTGCATCGGCACGCTGTCCAAGCGGCTTAGCGATACGGCGCAGGTTTATATTTTGACGGGTGATCAAGATATGCTGCAACTCGTCGAAGAACGCATTCATGTCGTTATTATGAAGAAAGGCCGCTCCAATTACGCTGTTTATGATTTGGATACGCTGAAGGAAGAGAAGGGCATCACGCCGCTTCAAGTGATCGAAATGAAGGGCTTGACCGGCGATACGAGCGATAATTATCCGGGCGTTAAAGGCATTGGGGAGAAAACGGCGCTGAAGCTGCTGACGGAGTATGAGACGATTGACGGTATTCTCGCCAATCTTGCGGCTCTGCCCGCTAGCGTGAAGGCAAAGATTGAAGCCGATCTGGATATGCTTCATTTATCCCGCGAGCTAGCGACCATTAACATCGAGGTGCCGATCGCTTGCAGCCTTGAGGAGTGCCTTTGGGATGTGCCGGTTGTAGAAGCGGAACCGATGCTGGAGAAGTATCGGCTGTCGTCGTTGTTGAAGATGATCGGGTAGTCGAGTGAGAGATTTGAATAAGAGAGAGAGTGTTCGTCATCGAGCGTAAATTGGACCCTCTGTCAAGGACAGATTGAAAAAAGAGTATTAGGCCGCACTTAAGAGATGATTCCTGTACTGTACAGGAGTCATCTTTTTTAGTCCCCATTGATATCGATGATGGTTAATAGTTCGGTTACGGAAAAATTAATCTTGACAATAGGGTAGGGGGCTATACTATAATGAAACCGAACTCGGGGAAATATAGCATTCCGGCCCCTCGTTTTAGACGGCCGTCACGAGGTAATCACTGGGAGGCGTTCTTCGGATAATTCTGTTCAGGTGGAGGATTAAATATGTCTACGCAATCACAGGCTTTATCGCAACCCGATCCTAAGCGTTGGAAAGCATTGGCCTTGCTTTGCCTTGCAAATTTTATAGTCATTATGGATACCTCGATTATTGGGGTAGCATTACCGGCCATTAAAGAAGCACTTGGATATTCGCAGGAAAACTTGCAGTGGGTATTTAATGCATATGTCATTTTCTTTGGCGGCTTGCTGCTGCTAGGCGGCCGATTATCCGATCTATTTGGTCAACGAAACATCTTCATGTGGGGTTTCACCATCCTATCCTTAGCCTCCTTGCTTGCAGGCTTGGCATGGAGTGATGTGGCGCTTAATGTTGGCCGCGCATTGCAAGGGTTTGGTTCCGCACTAATTGCTCCATCGGCGTTGACGATTGTCATGATGTTATTCAGCGGAAACCCGAAGGAACTCGGCAAGGCTCTTGGATTCTGGGGCGCTTCAGCAGCGGCGGGAGGATCTGCCGGCGTGTTTCTTGGAGGAGTGATTACCGAATGGCTGAGTTGGGCATGGACGTTTCTAATCAATGTTCCAGTCGGTATTCTGGCCTTATTATTAGCTCCGTCCCTATTGTCGAAAGGGCAGCGCAGAAAAGGAAGCATTGATGTCGTGGGCTCCATCTTCGTCACAGCCGCTCTAATATTGGTTGTATACGGCATTGTAACTGCAGAAAATAATGGATGGGGATCGCCGTCCACTCTATGGACCATCATTTTGGGGGCGGTTTTGTTCATTCTCTTTCTTATCCTTCAGGCTGTTAAAAAAGAACCTCTAGTGCCGCTCCGAATATTTAGAGCGCCAAACCTGGCTGCCGGAAATATCGCGCTCCTCATGCTCTCTGGAGGATGGATTCCACTTTGGTATTTCCTCAACCTGTACATGCAACAAGTTTTGAAATTTTCCGCCTTTGCCGGTGGAGTTGCTTTGCTTCCGATGACGATACTGATTGCGATTGTCATGATGTTCATTGCAGGCAAATTGATCGGGAAGTTTGGTATGAAAGCCAACTTAGTGACCGGCTTGATCGCTCTTGGAGCGGGAATGTTGTGGTTCTCGGGAAATACTCCTGTAGACGGTACTTTCGTTGCGAACATTCTCCCGGCATCGTTATTGGGGGCGCTGGGCATGTCTCTTGCCTATGTCCCGGCAACGATGGCAGCCATGTCAGGGGCGAAACCGGAAGAGGCGGGCCTGGCATCCGGCCTGGCCAATACCAGTTACCAGATCGGCTCGGCAATTAGTTTGGCCATTATGGTTGCGATCGCTGCTTCCACAACAGCTTCTCAAGGAGGAGCAGATTCAGTAGCAGCTTTGAATGACGGATTTCATCAAGTATTTTTTTGGTCCGGTATAGTGGCCTTTGTGGGAGCTGTTCTGGCATTACTTTTTATCCGTTCGCCCAAGCAAGGGGAGTCAAGCGGTCCAACAGTAATGTGATCACGATAGGTCTCCGGCCAAACGAATGGTTTGGCTGGAGACTTCCGTTGAATAATTCTTCCCACCCCCCCCTACAAACGAATCTTATTGTATAGGGGATGGGTGTATAGATTATCAAAAATAAGGCAGCCTACAAGCTGCTTTTTCTTTTCAACAATCAATCAAATAGATGGGTAAAAGCCAATTATAATAGAGTAGTGTTGATGAAGCTGAAGCAGTTGCTGGTGAATCTATAGGAGGCTATTGTTTTGCATAATGATTTATTACTTTGATCCCGTAAATTTGCCTGTAACGATGGATCAATATGTAATCGTCGACTTCATCGCAATTCCAATTTCGAATGTATATTGAATAGGGTATGGGGGTATAGTATAATAAATCGAGGAGGCGAATCATATGAACAAGGATACAGAAATACATGAGCATGAAGGCGAAAATGATTTGAGTTGCTGCTCGATTAACGGAAATGGACGAAAAAGTCATCATTCGGATAAAGTGAAAAACAGCTTAATAAGTCGATTGAATCGGATTGAGGGGCAAGTACGCGGTATAAAAGGGCTAATTGAAAAAGATACGTATTGCGATGATGTATTGAACCAAATCTCCTCGGTACAATCTGCTTTGAATGGAGTTGGAAAGCTGTTATTGGAGTATCATCTGAAAAGCTGTGTTATCGAGCGGATCCAGGAAGGGGATTCCGAAGTGTTAACAGAGCTTATGGTTACCATGAACAAGTTAATAAAATAAGTTCAGGCAGCTTATGCTGCTTTTTCTTCGAGATAAAATATAGGTAGAGGGGGTACTGTAAAAAAATATTGACTTAAAATAGGGTAGTGGGGTATACTACTTATAATCAACGAGGTGATCGATGGAAATGGATACGATGGAATCGATGGCATCATTTCCTGAAAATCAAAAATCAAGTTACATGGCTCCGAAGGAGCGGGTCTCCATCCAGATGAGATTGAATCGAATTGAAGGGCAAGTTCGCGGGGTACAAAGACAAGTGGAGCGAGATGAATATTGTGATAAAATCTTCAACCAGCTTGAGGCTGTCCATTCTGCATTGAATGCAGTTGGGGTTGTGCTCATGTCGCATCACCTGAAAGCATACGCGGCTAACACAGGCTTAAAGAATAATAATACGATCGCGGATGAAATGCTGCGAACATTAACCATTTTAGTGATGCGAAGGGATGAGGAAAAATGAAAAACATCACACTGCAAGTTGAAGGTATGAGCTGCCAACACTGTGTCAACTCCATTGAGGGAGCGCTTAAAGAAATCGGGGCAAAAGGAAAGGTCGATCTGAAGAACAACTCGGTGGAAGTGTCGTTCGATGAAAATCAAATTTCTATCGAGCTGATTAAGGAAACCATCGAAGATCAGGGTTACGAAGTGGTGTAAGTCAATCAACGACAAGGGAGAGAAATATTGTGAAAGCTACAGCTGCTCAGACAAAGCAATCAACGTTGCAAATTACGGGTATGACTTGCGCCGCGTGCGCAAATCGAATTGAGAAGGGCCTGAATAAAATGGAGGGTGTCTCCTCAGCCAACGTCAATTTTGCTCTGGAAAAAGCCAACGTAACCTACGATCCAGCAAAACTGGATCGAAAGAATCTGGAAGAAACTATTAAAAAGCTCGGGTACGGTACGGTAAAGGAAGTTGCGCAATTTAACCTCGAAGGCATGACGTGCGCTGCATGCGCCAACAAAATCGAAAAGGGACTCAGCAAGATGCCGGGGGTGACAAGCGCCACTGTAAACTTTGCGATGGAAACGGCTCGCGTCGAGTATTCAACCGGTGAAGTCTCGATCGAGGATATGCAAAGCAAAGTCAAAAAACTTGGCTATAAGGCCACGGTCAAGCAGGAAAATCAAAAAACAGGCGACCATCGCCTGAATGAAATACGTCGGCAGAAACGGAAATTACTCATTTCGGCGATTTTCTCCTTACCGCTTTTATGGACAATGGTGGCTCACTTTTCGTTTACCTCATGGATGTACATGCCGGATTTCCTGATGAATCCTTGGATTCAACTCATTTTGGCCACTCCGGTGCAATTTTATATTGGTGGACAATTTTATGTAGGCGCATATAAGGCGCTGCGCAATCGCAGTGCGAATATGGACGTGCTGATTGCACTTGGAACCTCGGCTGCTTATTTATACAGCCTGTACTTGACCCTCGATTGGTTCGCAATGGGTGACAGCATGCATCATGGACCTTCCTTGTACTTCGAGACAAGTGCGGTTCTGATTACGCTCGTCATTATGGGGAAACTGTTCGAAGCAAACGCGAAAGGCCGGACCTCCGAAGCGATTAAATCGTTAATGGGGCTGCAAGCGAAAACGGCTTTGGTCATTCGCGATGGGGAAGAGTTAACGATTCCGATCGATGAAGTTATTACAGGGGATGTTGTGCTTGTCCGTCCGGGAGATAAAGTGCCGGTGGATGGAGAAGTGATTGAGGGTGTGTCGTCGGTAGACGAATCGATGCTTACAGGCGAAAGTCTTCCTGTGGAGAAAAGAGCCGGTGATGCGGTTATCGGAGCCACGATCAACAAGAACGGCATGCTTCGGATTAAAGCAACGAAAGTTGGCAAAGAAACGGCGCTTGCGCAAATTATTAAGGTCGTGGAAGAAGCGCAAGGCTCCAAAGCGCCGATTCAGCGGGTAGCGGATATCATCTCCGGCATATTTGTTCCGATTGTCGTGGGTATAGCAGTTGTGGCTTTCCTGGTGTGGTATTTCTTCGTCACCCCCGGCGATTTTGCAGGCGCTTTGGAGAAAGCAATCGCCATTCTCGTCATTGCTTGCCCATGTGCGCTTGGATTGGCAACCCCGACGTCGATTATGGCGGGATCTGGACGGGCGGCGGAACTCGGCATTTTGTTCAAGGGCGGCGAGCATCTGGAGCAGACGCATAAGATCGATGCGATCATTCTCGACAAAACCGGCACGGTAACGAAAGGCAAGCCGGAATTGACAGATGTTTTAGCCGAAGGTAACGAGTCGGAATTCCTCAGACTGGTCGGCGCGGCGGAGAAAAATTCGGAACATCCGCTTGCAGAAGCGATCGTTGTGGGTATCCAGGCAAGAAATATTGAGCTGCCGAGAACAGAGTCTTTCGAAGCGATTCCGGGATTCGGCATCAAGGCTGTCGTAGAAGGTCGCGAGCTGCTTGTCGGTACACGCCGATTGATGGAAAAGTACGAAGTCGATGCGAAGGCGGCATACGAACCGATGTCCCGTTTGGAAGAGGCAGGCAAGACCGCCATGCTGGTTGCGATGGATAACCGGTATGCAGGTATGGTTGCGGTGGCGGATACGATTAAGGAAACATCGAAGGCAGCTGTAAGTCGTCTGAAAGAGATGGGCATTCAAGTCATCATGATCACAGGCGACAATGAACGGACGGCGAAGGCAATCGCGGCCCAAGTCGGTATCGACCATGTACGTGCTGAAGTTCTGCCTGAAGGAAAAGCTGAAGAAGTGAAAAAACTGCAAGCGCAAGGCAAAAAAGTCGCGATGGTCGGGGACGGCATCAACGATGCGCCAGCCCTCGCAACGGCAGACATTGGCATGGCAATAGGCACAGGGACAGACGTGGCGATGGAAGCGGCAGATGTCACCTTGATGCGCGGCGACTTGTCAAGCATTCCCGATGCGATTTTCATGAGTCGTAAAACGATGACTAATATTAAGCAAAACCTGTTTTGGGCGCTTGGTTATAACACGTTAGGCATTCCGATTGCTGCGATCGGCTTGCTGGCGCCGTGGGTTGCCGGTGCAGCGATGGCACTGAGCTCGGTCTCTGTTGTCCTCAACGCGCTTCGTTTGCAAAGGGTGAAAGTAAGACTCTAACAGAGGATTATGAGAAGGAGAGAACGTTCATATGAAGAGAAAACTCGTGCTACTTTTAACAGGTGTGATAGTCTTCGGTGTATTGTCAGCCTGTGGAGCCTCCAATGAAGACGAACATTCAAGTCATGGCGGTACCAATCAGAATCAAGAAAATTCAGCAACAAGTACAGGACATGGAGAGCACGGTGGACACGGTGCTAGTGAACAACCAGCAGACAGCTTCAAGGCATCATTTTCATTCGCGTCAGGGACAGCAAAAGCAAACGAAAAATCAAAAATGGACATTCAAATCGCCGATTCCCAAGGCAATTTGGTCAAAGATTTTGAATTAAGTCATGAGAAATTAATGCATCTCATCATTGTCAATCATGATTTTTCTTACTTTAATCACATTCACCCTGAGTTTGACGGAAACGGCAATTTTTCCATTGATACATCGTTTCCCGGAGGCGGGGATTATAAACTTTTTGCTGATTTTGTTCCAAAGGGCGGCTTGAGCAATACGCTTAGTGAATGGGTGAAGGTGGAGGGGGAAGAAAAAGCGCATGAAGCTGTCAAAGCAGACGAAAAGCTTGTAAAAGTTGTTGATGGCAAAGAAGTCGAGCTTACCTTAAGCAGTACGAAGGCGCAAGACGAAGTCATGCTTACGTTTAAAATTACAGATGCGCAAACGAAGAAAGGGATCAGCAACCTGGAGCAGTATTTGGGCGCTGTTGGTCACGTCGTTGTTTTATCGAATGACGCAGAGAAATACCTCCATGTCCATCCGGTGGAGGAAAAGGCGACCGGACCGAAAGCCGAGTTTATGACTTCCTTCCCGAAAAGCGGTATGTATAAAATCTGGGGACAATTTCAACACCAAGGAAAAGTTTTCACCGTACCTTTCGTAGTCGATATAAAGTGATTCGTTAAGTTTGAATAAAGGAGTGAATAATGGTGGATGAAAAAGTAAAAATTGCCATAAGTCCAGCAATTCAACTTGGCGGCAGCTTATTCACACCAAACCAACTTGTCCAAATCGGCACTATCGTAGGCACAGATGCGGAAGTGGAAATGACCACCTTCAAACAGCTCTATGCGGAAGTGCCGATCGAACGACGGGAAGCCATCAAGGAAGAACTTGAGCGTAATGGTCTTGAAGTGAATCCTGCCGGGTTTGTAACCAAGACTTTAATCGCCTGCAATTTCTGTAAAGGTGCCGAAGAAGCGGGGCTTGAAACGGCCAAAGCCTTGAATCAGGCAATAGCTGGCATTGAAACACCTACACCGCTTAAGATTGGCTACGCCGGATGCGCGTTAGGTACCAGTGAGCCGCTCATTAAGGATATCGGAGTTATCAAAATGCGTGATAAGTTTAATATTTATGTTGGCGGTGAATCGAGGGGGCTTAAAACCTCCTTCGCCAAGTTGCTTCGCGAGGGAGTCACGGAAGAACAACTCATTCCCGCCATTACGGCCATCATTGATTATTATAAGGAACATGCCAAAGGCAAAGAAAAGTTCAACAAATTTGTGGATCGGATTTCGCTAGAGCAGTTGCAACAAATCGCAGGATAAAGGATGCCATTGAAAGGAGGTGAAAACCAATGCAAGAAGCAACCGTCCAAGTTCAGGGCATGACTTGCCGTTCTTGTGTTCCGAGAATTGAAGGAGCGATTAGTGCAATCGGCGCTGAAGGTCGCGTTAATTTTGAGCAGGGCACGGTAGATATTCGGTTTGACGACGCCAAAGTTCAAATTTCCGAGATTCAGGATGCCATTCAGAAAAAAGGATATAGTTCCGTTCTGGTATAATATATCGTTTATACGATTTCATCGGCTTTGTGGAAAATCTAACTGAAATTAGCTCTTTAAAGAGAAAACCCGGTCGAGCTTCGGCCGGGTTTGTTAAATCATACTGGTGAAAAACGCGAAGGAGCGTATAAGATGGCCCAATATACATGCGTGGACAAGGACACTTGTATTGCATGCGGAGCATGTGGAGCGGCGGCACCCGATATTTTCGAATACGACGATGAAGGCTTGGCCCACGTCATATTCAAGGGAGACGACAATCGCGGGATCTCGGCGATCGACGAAAGTTTGTGGGATGAATTGCAAGATGCGCTAGACGGCTGCCCCACCGATTCGATCAAGATTTCTGATAAGCCATTTGCCTAAATAAAGAAAGAATTGTTTCGGGGGTATTTAAGAATGTACGACAATATTATCACGAACTCGGACGTAGCTATTATTGGAGGCGGCCCTGCTGGCATGTTCGCCGCCTTCTACGGCGGCATGAGACAGATGTCGGTTACGCTAATAGAAAGTATGCCGCAGCTCGGCGGCCAACTCGCCGCTTTGTATCCGGAGAAGAATATCTACGACGTAGCCGGCTTCCCTAAAGTGAAAGCCCAGGAGCTTGTCGATCATTTAAAGAAGCAGATGGAGTTGTTCCGAACCGACGTCAGACTGGAGGAGAAGGTGCTGGCTGTGCGCAAGCTCGGTGAACGGTCGTTTGAGATCGTCACGGATCGCGCTATTCACCAAGCGAAAGCCGTCATCATCACTGCTGGTGTCGGTGCCTTCGAGCCGCGCAGGTTGGAACTGCCGGAAGCGATGCGTTTCGAGAATTCGAATCTACATTACTTCGTTAGCGATCTAGAGCGATTCCGCGGCAAGAAAGTGCTCATTAGCGGGGGTGGTGATTCCGCGCTGGATTGGTCGCTGATGCTTGAGCCGATCGCGGAGCGGGTGACGCTTGTTCATCGTCGTGATAAATTCCGGGCTCATGAGCATAGCGTCGAAATGTTAATGCAATCTAAAGTCAACGTTGTCGTGCCGACCGAGATTACGGCGCTTAATGGAGAGGAACGCATCAAGCGGGTTGAGCTGACCGACTTGAAGACCCAAGCGACGACGCTGGTCGATGTGGACGAGGTTATCGTCAATTTTGGTTTTGTTAGTTCACTGGGACCGATCCGAGAGTGGGGGCTTGTCGTCGAGGGCGGTTCGCTCGTTGTCGATACGAAGATGGAGACGAACATTCCCGGCATCTTCGCGGCCGGAGATATCTCGACTTATCCAGGCAAGCTGAAGCTGATTGCCGTTGGCTTCGGAGAAGCGCCGACTGCCATTAACAATGCCAAAGTGTACATCGATCCGGAAGCCAAACTTTCACCCGGGCATAGCAGCAATATGAAAATGTAGGCAAAAAAACATCCGCCGGCGGAAGCGATTGTGGAAGGTATCCGGTCAAAGAATGTTGAGCTTCCTGGAGCAGAATCATGCAATGGTGGAGTCAGTCATAGTCACAACGGTCATGGTGCACATGGTAATCATGGCGGACACAGTGGTCATGGTAGTCATGGTAGTAGCGAAAAGGCATCAAGTCATTTTAAAGCTTCATTTACATTTGCAACCGGAGCGACAAAAGCAAATGAAAATACATGATTTTTCTTACTTTAATCATACTCACCCTGAGTTCGATGGAAATGGACATTTCAAAATCAACGCAACGTTTCCGGATATGTCGGCCATATCGTTATTTTATCGGATGATGCAGAGCAATATCTCCATGTTCATCCAGTGGACGAAAAGGCGACTGGTCCGAAGGCAGAATTTAAGACCTCTTTCGCAAAAAGCAGTATCTATAAAATTTGGACGCAATTTCAACATCAGGGAAAAGTCTTCACGGTACCTTTTGTAGTCGATATCAAGTGATTCGTTAAAATGCGTGAAAGGTCACGTTTGAACAGGTCACGGTTGTGGCATAAAATAATTGATAAGTAGGGGTGTATCCAACATGGAAGTACCAGTAAAAATCTATACAATCCCGACCTGCAGCGATTGTAATTTTGCCAAACGCTACTTCAAAGAGAATGAGATCCCTTATACGGATTTAAACTGCGAAGAAGATCCTAAGTATCCAGAAGAAGTCTGGAACCTGACCGGAAAACAAGTTGTCCCGACGATTGTGATCGGCGATAAGGTGTTCGTCGGCTTCGCGGAAAATCTCAATGAAATAAGCGGTTTGTTGAAGAAAGCATAAGTTGACTGTCCGGTGAATGCTCGCCGGTAGACAGCTCTCCATAATGACATAATTATTAGCGATAAAAGGTACAGCCTCTCAATTTTATTGAGGAACTGCACCTTTTTTACATGTGATGTACTTGTCAATGGCCATCCTCGTATCTGTTTTTTTGGGTTCGTGGGAGATAAGCTCAGAATCACTCTCCATCGTTCTGGTTTCCCCTTTACATAGGGGGAGGGGGGATGTTAAATTTAATTAATAAGGAGCTGATTCCAATGAGTGATACCAACCATGAGACCGCCTCATGCGACCATACATCCTCTACAGAGCGGAAGAGTCATCATTCCGAAAAAACAAAAAACAATATGTTTCAAAGACTGAATCGTATCGAAGGGCAAGTGCGCGGGGTGAAGGGAATGATCGAGCGAGATACGTATTGTGATGATGTGCTACATCAAATCTCTTCGATCCAAGCATCTCTTAATGGACTGGGGAAACAACTGCTGGAACATCATTTAAAAAGTTGTGTTATTGAACGGATTGAAGAAGGTGATCGTGAGGTTTTGGATGAACTGTTGATCACAGTAAATAAACTAATTAAATAACAGAAGGGGGAGACATCGGCTGTCTCTCCTTATTTGTTTCTAGCAGTTCTTTACAGTGCAGTGTTTTGCTTGGTGCTAGGATATTCCCTTCCTAATTAGTGACATGGGTAAAGGTAGTCATTCCAGCTTCTTTATGTCTTGGTAGTGTATAAATGACAAGAAGTCAGGTTGGTGTGGCTTGACCGACTTTTGTGAAATTTCAGTGTTAGACACAGGACAATGGAGTGGAGTGCTAGTTATGAAAAGAAGTTTGCGGATTGGAACAATTGTGCTCAGCATTTGCGTCGTTGTATTCGTCATTTTCCAATTAAGCACAAGCAATGAAAGGGTATCAGAAAAGTTTGCTAGCAACCTGTTCGAGTATCCGCTTCCTCCACATACAACGTTGATAGCTAAACATCAGTTTAACGGAAAGAACTTTCTCGATGGCGGCGGGAGCGGCGGATATTGGAATGTAGTGGCCATTATGGAGCTGAGCTCGTCTCTGCCAAGAGACGAAATAATAGAATATTATAAGAGAACAGAAGCTTTTCCTTATCCCAAAAGTAAGAATCGTGGAGTGGAATTGGAACTCTACTTTGACGGCGAAAGCAAAAGGATGGAGGAATCGCGTTATAAATTGTTCTATTTTCGTGACCAAGAGGGTCGAATGCAGCCAATTAGCAGATACTCCTCTGACACTACTGTTAGTTCAAAGACGCAAAGCGATACAAAGTTCACTATTCAGCTAGCAAGCGGATTTGATTATTTCCTCAATATAGATTGAATTTTTCCGAGTGGAGAAGTATTGGGGCAGTTTTTAATCCGGCGCCCTTAAAACATGCGCAAGATACGAATGTTCTTCTCAAGAATTGGCAGAGCAGCATGGCAGAGGTTCAAAAAGCAGAATCGACTGCCGATAAAGGAGAAGTAAGAATTTATTATTCATCCGTGTCTAGGCTGTGAAAGGGGTTAATGGGTTTTGATTAGAGGTAGAGAACGGCTCAAAAGCTGGAGCTGGAGAAAGAGCGTGCTGACTGGGACAGCGGTTATTTTGCTGTCGGCATCGGGCACGGGAGCCGGAGTCGGAGCCGGTATCATCGGTACGGAGCAGGTGGCCGCAGCGGCCAGCGAAGTCTTCATGTCTTACCGTACAGCCGACATCGCGATTACAATGGACAAGCGTCTTCGTCTTGCGGAAGGGCTCACGCTTTCGGAGCCAACGCCGGTCCGATACGAGTCCGGCAATCAGGCTATTGCGCGGGTAACGAGTGAAGGGCTGGTCATCCCTGTCGCTCCTGGCAAGACGAACATCTGGGTGCATGCTGCGGAGGCGGGCAATACAGGCAGCTTGAAAATTCCCGTTACGGTCAAAGCGACGACTGCAAGCTATAAACCGGTTTATGCGGTCAAAAAAGTATCGGTAAACGGCAAATCCTATTCCGTACAGACGGTAACTATACCGAAAGGCATGCCGGTGACGGTCGGGCTTGCAGGAAGAAGAGTAGGAGCCGTTAAGCAGTTGCAGGAGGTTGCCGAGTCGTATCGCGCCGACGCAGCCATTAATGCAACATACTTCGAGGCGTACGGCGGCGTCCCCGATCCATATGGCACGATCATCAGTGACGGCGTTGTGGAGCACATCGGCAATACCGGTACGAGCATTGGATTCAAATGGGACGGAAGCGTCGTTATGGACACGCTGCGCGTTAACATAAGGGGCGGCATCAACGGCTCGGATAAGCATCCCAACAACTGGTATGCTTATTTCATCAACCGTACGCCGACGAAAGGTGCGGCCTCGGCAGTGCTGTTCACGCCGAAGCGGGGAGCTAATGTAGGCTTCAGCTACGGCAAAGCGGTTACGATCCGCAACGGGGTCGTGACGAAGAACGGCGGTAATGCCAACACAGCGATTCCGAAGGACGGCTATGTGCTTGTATTTACAGGCTCGGAAGAGAAGCTGGCTAACCGGTTTAAAGTTGGATCGAAGGTCCATTACAATGTATCCTATACGGATGCTGCTGGCAATTCGATCGATTGGAGCGACGTACACACGGCTGTAGGGGCTGGACCGCGTCTCGTAAAGAATGGCAAGCTCGCCGTGGCGCCTGCGAAGGAAGGATTCAGCAGTCCGAAAATATTGACCGCCGGAGGAGCGAGAAGCGGTATCGCTGTCAAGAAAGACGGCACGATCATTCTTGCCGCCGTTTCTGGAGCGACAATCAATCAATGGGGTCAGATTATGCTAGGCCTTGGCGCTTATCAGGCGATGAATATGGACGGCGGGGCTTCCTCGGGCATCTATGCCGGGGGCGGCGTAAAATTAAAGCCGGGCCGCGACATCAGCAATGCGCTCGTCTTTTCCAACAATCCGAAATGGTAAAACAAAAATCGCCGTTCAGCCCCGAAGGCCGAACGGCGATTTTTTCATTTTATAGAAGTCGGCTTACGGTTCATCCATAGCGTCGGGTAAAGAGAGATCATCGTCGTCGCCGGGATAGTCTCGCAGCAACCCGTCATGCAACGAGCGGTTCTCATATGAAAACCTTTTAATCCGCTTTTGCCCGTCCTGCCACGGCCCGCTTTTGCCAAGCGTATCCGAGGAAAGGCTGGAACCGGCCGGACCTTCCGGAAATTCTTCCGGCACGAGCTCATTCCGTTGAGACTCTACTGTCGATAGTTCCGAGTATTTATCCATGAGGGTATCGCCTCCGCAAGTATGGTCGCCGGCCAAACGGCCCGCCCTTTCTCAGTTTGCCCCGATTAATCGGTAAAATTCACAGTCCCGACCACAAAATATAAAAATTGGGCAAGCTCGGCGGCCTCTTCTTCCGTAATGCTGAACGTATGCTCCAAGTAGCCTTCCTGCTCGAGATCGTCGGGACCGATGATAGCCGTCCTGCCGCTCTGCAGATCGGCAATCAGTTTTTTTCCATAGAAACGGTTCGTATTCGTAATGGCGAGGTCGAAACGCTTTACGCTCGGCGCAATAAACGTAACAAAGCGTGTCGTCGTCTCCTCCGTCGTATCGGACATAAAATCATAATCAGGCAGCAGCATGCGGCAAAGCCTCCACTCTATTGGTTTCGACCCATTATACACTAACAAAACGCTTGTAATAAAGGAAACGTTATGCTAGCATGTAAGTAATCAAATGAGCGGACGTATGAGGAAGCACCTCTCTTGCCAGTATGGCAGGGGAGGTGCTTTTTTTTGTTGTTCATCCGATCATTTGCTAATTATCGAATAGGAAAGAGGAGTGATTGTGCATGCGTCATGTATTTCTGAATACCTTCGATAAGCTGCAGCTCGGCGGTGAGACGAACAGCGCACAGCTGGCCATTTGCGAGCGGGACGGCGTCTGGTCGATCGTCTGGTCGGACGGAGTAAACGAAGCGGACAACTGGTTCGAAGGCACTTCCTGGGAGGAGCTGATGCTGGCCTTTCGCCATGGCATAGCCGTTAAGATGGGGGAGGGCTATAAGCCCGTTATCGACGGCATGCTTGACGAGAGGAAGAATGCCGAGGGCGGCATGCAGCAGATGCTGCAATGCTACGGCGAGTTGCATGCAAACAAGGAGCTGTTTGAGACGTTGCGCAGTTGGCGGAGGGCGGCCGCGGCTGCCGAGAAGAAGTCTTCTTATCTGGTTGCAACGAATCGAATGCTATGGATGATCAGCGCCTTTGTCCCGCAAACGCCAGAGGAGTTGCTGCAAATCCCAGGATGGGGAGAGAACAAACATGCCGCATATGGCGAGCAGCTGCTGGAAATAACAGCTTCGGCCGAGCAGACGCGAGGTTTCCCTCTGCACTGGGTAGCGGAGGAGTTGGAACCGTCCGTATTTACAGGCTGGTTGTTTAAACAGAAGGAGTCGAAGTACGGCCAGGAATTGCAACGTCTGCGGCAAAAGAAGCGTATATTGGCTTTTGCATCGGATGGCGGCTCGCTGGAGCAGCTTCAATCCGAGCTCGAGCTGTCGCGAAGAGAGCTAATGGACCGTATCGAGCAGCTAGATAAGGAGGGGTATGATTTCGAAGGGATGGTTGCAAGAGAACTGGCCAGCATGCCGCAGCCGGAGCACGAGCAAATTTTGCTCGCCTTTGCGCAAGAGGGGGACCGGTACTTGAAGCCTGTGCTTCAACAGGTGTATGGCAGCGAGAGCGTGAAGGAGAAGCAAGTCGAGGTTTTGTACGAGAAGCTGCGGCTGGTTAGGTTGCAATATCGCAAATCGAACAGCCGCGCAATATCGTAAAGGGCTAGGGCAGAGCATCGAACGGATTGGGCCGTTCGATGCTGCTTTCATCGGGCCAGATCGGTTCGGCGTAACGGATGGGCAAGCCGGATTCGCATGGTAAACCGCTGTCATAAGAGAAGTTGCCGATCAGCGTTTCCGTTTCCGCTCTTAATCGCTCATTCTCATCAGGATCCTCGCAGCGCAGCCAGTTGAAGACTGATCGCGTTACTGTTATGGCGTCGGCAAGGGCATGGTCCCACAACATCCAGCCGCTATCGTGGTGGACGATATCTTTATCGGTAGGATCGATCCATGGATGCAAGCTCTCGTTCCATATGTCGTATGGAACAGCACGGCGATAGACGAAGGGTTCGATCTGTCCGAAGGCGACAATTCGTTTGACGCCTGTCGGGTCGTGAAACAGCCGTTGGGCTTTGAGCATATCCCTCAAAGCGCTATCCCAGTCCTCTCGTCTGATCCTGGAAGCGAGAACGGGATAATAGCGGCCGGCAATTTCCTCGAAGCAGTCTACGACGCTTTTGGGGAACCTGCCGTTGATCGTAATTTCCCGCCAAGCCGGCGTTTTCCACGTTTCGATCTCTCTTAGTTTATAGGCGAGAACGGAATCCATCATAATTTCGTATCGCTGATGATCGTATTTATAAAAGCCGGAGCGGCTGTACACGAAAGGATGCATATGACGATCTAGAATATGGTGCAGTAAAAAGCCGATTGCGTAGACGACGGTAGACTCGCCATCGCCTTCCGTATGCAATCGGTTTTTGGCGTAATCGAGCATGCTCATGATGACCGGGCCGCAATGCTTGGTATGTATTTCCGAGCCGAGTTCGTTCAGAGCCGACTTTTTTTGCCAAGGGAGAAAGCGATGATAGAATAGAAAATCCGGCCCCTGGCAGCCCATATTGAATAATTGTCGAGTCTTGTCGGAAGTTATAAGGTCCCATTCTCTGAGATTGTCCAGTGTGATTTGTCCGAAGATGAGGTGAGTCCAAATATTCGGCATTGAAATTCCTCCCAAAACTAGTATGAATATTGGCGAGAATAAGACCGTTTGCATAGGACTTAAGATTCATTAATGAAGATGTTAGTATACTTGTCCTACATATTTCAGTATAATGGAAATTATACAAGAACTTGCGCGAATTTTGTCGAAAAGGAGCGTTTCCTCTCTATGAAGGCAGAATATATTAATCCGTTTCTTGAATCCGCAAAAATCGTGATCGAACAAGTCATTCAAATCCGTCCGTCGACCGGACAGCTCGGATTGAAGGATATCAAGTTCGTTCAGAATTACATCTGGATCCAAATCGGAATAAACGGACAGATGAACGGAGATATTGTATTCGGGCTAAGCGAACAGGTGGCGCTTAAGATCGTGTCGGCTATGATGGGCGGATTCACGATATCCGAAATGGACGAGATCGGCCGCAGCGCCATTTCCGAGCTGGGCAACATGATTAGCGGCAATGCCAGCACGATGCTTTTCAACCAAGGGATCAAGGTTGATATTACACCTCCGAAAGTGGTTCAGTCCGCTCAAGCGGCCGGTTTTACAGCACAGCAGGCGCTTACGATTCCTCTCATTATGGACGGCATCGGAGAACTGGATATACAGGTCTTAGTCGCATCGTAGCACAGAAACGGCTCCCAAGGGAGCTTTTTTTTTTTGCTTTGAACGGGCAATGAAATATTCGGATATTCCAAAGTTACAGTTGCAGAGCGGCCGTAGTTTTATTTTGCTAATCCCCGCCCGATCAAGTACACTTGAAGTAATAACGACGAGCGGGTGATAGCGTGCTGAAAGGCAAGATCGTATTTATTTCGGGAGCCTCCAGCGGGATCGGCGCGATTACGGCCAAGATGGTTGCGGAACGCGGCGCGATTCCGATTTTGACGGGCAGAAATCTGGAGCGGCTGCAAGCGATTGCGGCGACGATTCCCGGCCCATTCGGACTTTATCGGATGGATGTGACCAATATGGACGAGGTGCAGCGAATCGTTGACGAGACGGTGGCGAAATACGGCAGGATCGATATATTGCTCAACAATGCGGGGTTTGGCAAGTTTGAGCGGTTTGTTGACGCTCCGGTCGACAGCTTCGAGTCGATGATGGACACCAACTATATGGGGATCGTTCGCTGTACGAAGGCAGTCGTCCCTCATATGCTGAAGCAAGGGGAAGGACAAATTGTCAATATCGCATCGATGGCGGGCAAGATCGGCTCGTCGAAATCGACCGGCTATTCGGCGACGAAGCATGCAGTGCTGGGCTTCACGAACTCGCTTCGTATGGAGCTGAAGGGCAGCGGGATTGCGGTGTCGGCAGTTAATCCAGGCCCGATCGACACCTCGTTCTTCGAACTGGCCGATCCGTCTGGCACGTATGTTAAAAACGTCAGCTGGTTTATGATGAAGCCGGAATACGTTGCGCGAAAGATCGTTAGCGTTATGGAGAGGCGCAAAGCCGAGGTAGACCTTCCGCTTCCGGCGGCGGCTGGAATTAAGCTGTATCAGCTGTTCCCACGCTTGGCGGACCGAATGGTCGGCGGCCTTTTCAATCGAAAATAGGATGGCATATGAAAGGATTTAGATGATGAACGGACAAAAGTGGTTGGAATTAGGAATTAAAGAGGCGCTGGCCAGCAAGCTTGCGGCCAATGAAATAGTAGAGCCGACAGCGATTCAGGCGGAGACTATTCCGCAATTGTTGGCGGGACACGATGTTTCGGCCCGTTCGCAGACGGGAACGGGGAAAACGCTGGCTTATTTGCTGCCTTTGTTGCAGCGAATCAAGCCGTCATCCGGTGCGGTGCAGGCCATTATCCTAGCGCCTACACAGGAACTGGCGATGCAGATTGTGCGAGTCGCGGAGACATATGGCGAGCCGCTTGGTTTGCGCGTCCAGCAATTGATCGGTGGAGCGGCGCTAAAGCGGCAGGTGGAGAAGCTGAAGCTGAAGCCTCAGCTCGTCATCGGCACGCCGGGCCGAATTCATGAGCTGATTAAGCTGCGCAAGCTGAAGCTGCAAGCTGTAACCTCGGTTGTTGTCGACGAGGCGGATCAAGTGTTCGAGCTTGGCTCGACGCGCGAGGTTGAAACGATTTTGTACGAGACGGGCAAGGAACGGCAGATCGCCTTTTTCTCCGCTACTCACCCGGAGCAGATGGTCCGATTTGAAAGCCGCTGGATGAAAAATCTCGTCAAGGTGCAAATGGCTCCCGAGCATCGCGTATCGGAAACCATCGATAATTATTACATCGTTAGCGATAAGCGCGACAAGACCGACACGGTACGCCGGATTGTCCGGCTGCTGAAGCCGAAGCAAGCGCTGTTGTTCTTGAATACGACGGATAATATCGCCAATTGGGAAGCAAAGCTCGGCTATGAAGGCTTCACGGTGGAGGCTTTGTACGGCGATGCGGACAAGCAGCGGCGCGCAGCGACGCTTGCGCGTTTCCGCGATGGAAGATGCCAGCTGCTGCTGGCGACGGATGTTGCCGCCCGCGGCCTGGACATCGAAGGATTGCCGCTCGTTATTCAGCTTGATCCGGCGTCCGACGCGGATCATTACGTTCATCGGGCCGGGAGAACCGGACGCATGGGACGGAAAGGAACGGTCATCTCGATCGTTACTCCGCAGGAGCAGTTCATTATGGACAAGTTCAGCAAGCAGTTAGGCATTGCACTGCCGGCGAAAATCATGTCTCATGGTAAGTTTCTTAACCCGGATGAAGTGAAAAATGCGTCTGCTGGGTTCCGCGGCGTCCGTTCTTCGGAAGAGCGAGCGTCTAAGCAATCGGCTCCTGCACGATCGCATGGGGGCACCAAAGCACCTGCTAAGGCGGTTATATCAGCCGAGAACGCGCCACGCCGCGAAAGGCCGGACAAGCCGGGAGACGCGCCAGCAGGACGCAAGCCGGCGGCGAAAGCCTCGTCTAAGCCGTCCGCTGCGGCGAAGAAACAGGAAAAGCAAAAGAACAAGAAAGATAAAGGCGCTCCGAAATGGCTGAAGGAAAAACGGCAGCAAGCGGACGACAAGCAAAGCTAGGACATTTATCCTATTTTTGAATTAAAATAGAAACCACCCTCCAAAATCGGGACGGCCTCGACGAAATGATGTAGTCGATGGCACAGACGGCATTCATTTCCGTTAACCGACAAATAAGGAGAGTGGTTTTTTTATGAATACGCCTTTTTGGAAAAAAACGATTTTGACTTCTATTGCACTTGTTATGCTGGCAGGAGGCGGCACCTCGGCCTTCGCACATGGCGGCGGAGATCATAACGACAACGGGCGCGGCGGCAAGCACGAGAAGCACGATGACAAAGATAAAAAGAAAAAAGAGAAAGAGAAAGAGAAAGAGAAAGAGAAAGAGAAAGAGAAAGACAAGGATAAGGGTAAGGATAAAGATAAAGACAAAAACAAGGATAAAGATAAAGAGTACAAAGTAACGTGGAAGTTTAAAGACGAGGACGAATTGAAGTGGGCGCTGGAGTACATTATGCGCTTGTCGTCCAAAGGGGTATTTACCGGCTATGAGGACGGCTCGTTCAAACCGAACCAAAAAATTTCCCGAATCGAGACGCTGGTGGCAGCCGTTCGTCTGATGGGACTGCGGGAGCAAGCTGAGTCTGTGGATGCGAAGAAAACGGAGCTTAATTTCAAAGACGCGAATCAACTCACTAAAAAATATCCGTGGGCGGTTGGCTACGTAGCGGTTGCGTTGGAAAATGATTTGTTCTCCGAGTACGACACTGAGGTGAAACCGGAGCAAAACGCCACGCGTCTGTGGGCGGCTACGATTCTGATCAAAGCGCTTAAGCTGGAGGATGAGGCGAGAGCGCTGAACAATACGAAGCTGGACTTCAAGGATGCCAAAAATATTCCGGCGGGCTCGGTCGGCTATGTGGCACTTGCGATTAAGAAAGGGATCATTACCGGCTACAACGATCAAACCTTCCGTCCAAATCAGCCGGTATCGAGAGCGGAGCTGGCGGCGCTGCTGGACCGCACCGATTCGGAAATGCCGGATCATGACGCAAGAGCCATTACGGGCACGCTGAAAGCCGCTGCGGCGAACAATGCGATTACCGTCGTAAAGGCCGACAAATCGGAAGTGGCGCTGACGCTTGATCCGAACGTCTTTATTTTCCGCGACGATAAGAAAGCGGCGGTTCAATCGCTGCAGGCAGGCGACGAAGTGCTTGTACGGACATACCAAAATAAAGTCGTGTTTATCGAAGTGACGAAGAAGGCGGCGCAGACGCCGTCCACAGCTTTCACAACTTACGGTTATATCAATACAGTTACGCTGAACGCGCAAGGAAAGATGTCTACGATTTCCGTTGCCGTTACGCAAAACAATGAAACGTACACGAGCATCTATAACGTTGATCCGAACGTGACGGTCGTTGGCGACGCAGCGAAGCTGGTTAAAGATCAGCTTGTCGAGCTCAAGGGCGAGCTCGGTACGGTGAAAACAATCACGATCCGCTAAGAGGATCTGCGCCATGCATCAGCAGGGCGGCAAAGAACGGAGCTTGCGCTTAACTGGCGCTTGCTCCGTTCTTTTTTTGAGTTTTAAGAGAATATTCGGTATGCTAGAAGAATGAGGAAATATGAATTCGGAAATTGGGAAAAGGTGATTAAATGAACGAGCCTGTATTGCAAATCGACCGGCTGACAGGAGGCTATAGCCCTAGACGCCCTGTGCTTCACGATATATCGTTTCAAATTCGTCCGGGAGAAATGGTCGGTCTAATCGGCTTGAACGGAGCGGGGAAAAGTACGACCATCAAGCATGTACTCGGTTTGATGAAGCCGCATGAGGGTGAAATCAAGGTAAGCGGAGTAACGCTTGAAAGCGATCAGGAAAAGTACCGTTCTGCGTTCGCTTATGTGCCGGAATCGCCGGTTCTGTTCGACGAGTTGACGGTGGAGGAGCATTTGCGTCTTACCGGCATGGCGTACGGAATTGAGGAGGACCCTTACGACAAGCGCAAAGAGCTGTTGCTGGATCAATTCCAAATGCGCCCAAAGAAAGCCGCTTTCGCCTCTCACCTATCTAAAGGGATGAAGCAAAAGGTCATGATCATGAACGCGCTGCTTTCCGAGCCGCCGCTGTACATCATCGATGAGCCGTTTCTCGGGCTCGATCCGCTCGGCATCCGTTCGCTACTCGATCGGCTAGTGGAAGTGAAGCGGAGAGGCTCCGCTATCCTGATGAGCTCGCACATACTGGCGACGGTGGAAGCTTATTGCGACCGTTATATCGTCATGCACAACGGCCGGATCGCTGCGCAAGGCACGTTAGAGGAAGTGTGCGCGGCGGCTGGTATGAGATCGGGACCTGGAGCGCTAGAGGAGGCGTTTTACGAGCTTGTTTCCAAGCCTGTTGACGGGCCGGGAGCCGATGACCAGAAGAGCGGTGGAGCACGATGACGGCGCCGGCGCAAACGCTGGACGCTCTACGCAAGAAGCGCGCCGGCGATTATCGGAGAGAGGTTGCGCCATACTTCGGCTACATGGGGCAAAGCGGATTCCCGCTTGTTATTTCCTTGATCGTCATAACGGCGGGGCTGGCCTATTTCAAGCTGATTCGGGACGTGCCCGCCGATTTTCCGTTTACACTGGCAGGCATAATCGCCATCGTTCCGGCATTATGCTGGAGTCCGCTCCGAACATGGCTTGCCTCGGCGGATATCGTGTTCCATCTGCGTCTGGAAGCGCATATGGAACATTATTTGCGCCGTTCTTTCGTACGAAGCTATGTCATGACCGGCATCATTACCGCTATCCTGCTGCTGCTTTATTGGCCAATTTACAGGCATGGCCCGGGCCTCGCTCCGGTAGCGATGCTGGTCGTATTCGCAATTGTATTGAAATGGGCGAATACATGGGGAGCGTGGAGAGAAAGGCAGCTGGCGTGGCCTAACCGGCGCAGGCTGCTGCGAACGGTCCGCTGGGCGGCAACGGCGGCCGGATGGCTGGCTGCGTTGACGCTGGCGCCATGGCTCGCTTTGCTTATTGTAATAGCGATAGGGTTCGTTCTTTATTGGCCTTACCGCCTGTCGGCCCGACTGACATTTCCTTGGGAGCGGCTGATCGAAGAAGAGGGACGCACGAGAAGAAGAATCTATTCTTTCTTAGGATGGTTTGTCGATGTTCCGACGCTTCCGTCTCGTACTGCTTCAAGAGGCTGGCTTTCTTGGATGCTGGCACTCGTTCCTTACCGGAGAAGAAATACGTTCGTCTACTTATACGCCGCTTCCTTGATCCGAACGGAAATGGGCGGTATGCTCATCCGTTTGACGGCATTATTTGCCTTGATCGCTTACTGGTTTGCTGAGACGAATTGGCTGAACGGCTGGGGGGCTTTTGCGTTCTATCTGTTATTTATTTTCATTATCGGCATTCAGCTTGGCGGTTTGCGCCGGATTCACGCCTACACGGTGTGGCGGCACGTATATCCGCTGCCGGATTCGACGCTGGCGGACAGCATCGTTCTCGTGGACCGTTGGGCGCTATTGATATCAGCCGCAATCGTTTGGCTGCCGGCAGGCATAACGTTAATTGTGCTGGGCAGCTATTTGCCAGCCGTATCTGCTCTGCTGCTTGTTGTTGTCTATATCACGACGATCAGGCCGAGAAAAATAAAACGCAAAGCGCTGGGCGAAGACGACGAGGAATAAAAAAAGGGCAGCTTGCAAGCCGAGGTTATCGGTCTTGCGAACTGCCCTTTCCGTATGAACAGAACAACAGCTTATTGGGCTGCCGCTGTTTCATTTACTGCTTTGTAGATCGTATCGAACAGCGCTTCGAGCTGATCGATATCGATGCAAGAGAAGGCGACGCGCAGGTCGGTCTCGCCGAGCGCGATCGTGCCTGTAGCGTATTCGTCAAGCAGGCGAATGCGCACCGCTTCAGCCGAAACGCCCTCCAGCTTCAGGCACATAAAGTAGCCGGAGTTGAATGGGTAGTACTTCAGCTTGCCGTCGTAACGGTCGCTGTCCAGCAATTCTTTAACTTTATTGGCGCGTGCTTGCATAATCGCGTATTTCTCCGCCTTCTGAGCTTCGAAGTCCGGCGATTGGAGCGCGCGCAGTACGAAGGTTTGCGAAGGGTGCGGGCCGCTCGAAATCGTCGCGCGAATGATGCCCATCGTTTTTTGCTCCAGTGCAGCGAGCGTTTTGTCGGAGATAGAAGCGTACGTAATGAAGCCTACCCGGAAGCCCCATACATATTCTTCTTTCGTCGCGCCGTCAACTTTCACCGCAAGAACGCGAGGGTGAATGTCAGCCAGCTTGCCGAACAGCGATTCATGTACGGAATCCTCGAAGAACAGGCCGAAGTACGCGTCGTCTGTAACAGCAACGACATTAATGCCGGCTTCTGCCGCGTCGCGGATGGCGGATGCGATTTCGTCGCCTTCTTGCGGACCAGGCGTGTAGCCTGTCGGGTTGTTCGGGAAGTTCAAAATAACGATCGCTTTTCCTTTATCCTTCTGGGCGAACAGCGCCTCGCGAAGCCCTTGGGAGTTAAAACGGTTATTTTCGTTGTACAACGGGTATTCGACGATTTCCGCGCCGCGACGGATGCCGAACGTAAGCTCATAGTTTTCCCAATTTTTATTCGGGATGATGACGGCGTCGCCCACATCCGCGAACAGATCGGCCACGATGCTGAGACCGTGGGTCAATGCGTTCGTGACAACAGGGTTGCCTATATTTTTTCCTTCCACCGAAGGGTTTTCTTTAATCATTTTGGAGCGCCACGCGGCACGAAGCTCCGGCTTGCCCGCAGGCGGGGCATATTCGTACAGATCCTTCGGATCGTAAGCAGTCAACGTATCTTGAATGACCTTCAAATGCATAGGCTGTCCATCTTCGATTGCAATACCGATTGTAGCGTTAAACTTTTTTCCCTTTGCTTTGGCTTCCGCAGATTGGCTTAGAATACCTTCCTTCGGGAAATAAATCGCCTTTCCTAGAGCGGACAACATCGCGTATACATTCGGGCTTTCCGCTTCCAACGTTTCGTTCAACTGCCTGGCAAGTGGGTTCATTGACCTCATTCCATCCTTCCGAAAAATCATTTCATTATCTGTTATCGGGAGCTATTATACCATTTTTTAAGCATAGCAAGCCATTTGAATTTTAAAAATTTTCGACAATTTCCAAGGAACAGGCTGACTGGAACGTAAACCGGGCTGGGACATCTTGCCCTCTCGTTTGAGGCTGTTGTATGATGACAAATATATTGGAAACAACCGAATGCCCGCAAGCGCCAAGACGCATTCGTATCCTCTAAATTGGATTTGTGCAAAGGAGGGTTTGCCCATTGCTGCAATTAACGCCGGAATCGCTTATTTTGCTGCCTCCGCTGGCCAAAATCGTCTGTGAACCGAATTGGAGATGGGCGCCGCGGGAGAAGCCGATGCCGAACTTTGATTTATTTTATGTATGGAGCGGGGAAGGGGAAGTGGAATTGAACGGAACAGCCTACGAAGTGGGCAAAGGAAGCTGCTTCCTGTTTCGGCCGGGAGATTTCACAAGCGCAACGCATAACCCGCAAAAGCCGCTGGTCATTACTTATATTCATTTCGATACGAAGGACGCGCCGGAGCAAATTCCCGATCGTTACCGCAAATTTGTCGACACAGTCGAATTCGAGCATTTGCTGTCGCGTTACGTCCGCTTGTTTCTGGTCAAGACGTTTGCTGCCGAGCTGGAAGCTCAGCTTGTGCTGAAGCAGCTGCTCATCCATCTGTTCCGGGAAGACATGCAAGCGCCGGTGGAAAAGAAAGCAAGCAACCAGCTGACCGAGGCGATTCACGAGATCGCCAATTTCGTCCGGCAAAACCCGGGCGTCGCGCATCGCGTGGAGGATTTGGCGCAGCGCGCCCAACTGTCTCCGCGTTATTTCTCGATGAAGTTTAAAGAGATGATCGGCATGTCGGTCCAATCCTACATGATTCAGACGAGAATCGAACGGGCGCAGCATTTGCTTATGCACGAAGGGATGAATGTGACGGAGGTCGCCGATGCGCTCGGCTACCGCGATATTTTCTTCTTTAGCCGACAGTTCAAGCAATATACGGGCAGAAGCCCGTCAGAAATACGTTGACGTTAAAGAGCCTTGAAGGCACGCGAACCGCGATCTGCGGAGCGGTGCTTTCAAGGCTCTATTTGTGCCGGAAGCCGGCCGGCTCTCATCATTCGGTGTCGTTCGGATCTTGGCGGCTCGAGGCGTGAGGGCAATACTTGCGCATAAGCGCCGCTGTCTCCTCATCCAGTCCTTCACCGCGCTTCGACAGCCCTTCGATAATAGGTTCATTTTCCTCGTCGGTATGATTTTGTCCAAATTTAAATTTACAGGATACGCGGGCCGGGTCGATCCGAACGACTGCTACCCCTTTCACGCTCCCGCGATAGACCGGATCTTCCGCCGAAATCGGCTTATAGCCGCCTTCCGGCTGCAGCTTCTCCATTAAGACCTGCAAGACGGCCGCTTTCTCGGCAAGATCGTCTACAAGGACGGCATGGCCGTCGATGACGGCTGACTTGAAATAGGAGGAAGCGGGGCAGGCGCGGATTGGATCGGTGAAATAAGACGGGATAATGGCGTATTCTTTCGCTACACAAAAGGAGACACGAGCATCCGCTGACATTCGGCTCATTTTTTCTCCGGCGCGGCTGCCGTGAAAATAGATACGTCCGTTCCAGTAAACGTAATTGAGCGGGGTGACGGCTGGCCGTCCATCTGCCTCTGTCATCCCCAGAAATCCAAAGCTCATTTCGGATAGGAAAAGATCCAATTCGGATTGATCTACTTCATAAACATTTTTTTTCAACGACTCCAGCTCCTTTAAGTTAGGAAAAAAGATTAATATCGGGATAAAGCAAGAGTAGCTGTTTCATTGACAAGTAAAAAGGTCCAATCTATTCTGTTTTTAATAGACCAATTTGAAACGGGAGGCCGCGCCTATGGAGGATCGGATAGAAGCCGCCTATTTACGCTGTTATAAAGAGAAAGAGAGGAAGGCGGACGCGCTCTATGAAGCGCTGCGGCAGCTGATCGTCGGCGGCACGGTACGGGAAGGCGAGAGGCTGCCGTCAAGCCGGAAGCTGGCGGAACGGCTGGGCATGTCCCGCGGCTCCGTCAATCAGGCTTACGATATGCTGTATTCGGAAGGCTTCGTAAGCGCCGAGAGGGGCAGCGGCACGTTCGCCGCTTACCGTCAGCCGATGCTTGAGACGGCCAGTCTGGCGGAAGAAACCGCGATACCGCTGTCCGCCTGGGCGCGCAGGCTGGCTGCTGACGCCTCGTTCGCTTCTGCTACGGCGGGTGGCCGCGAACCGTTCGAAGGGATCGATATGAACTCCGGGGATATCGATCCGTCCGTCTTTCCGCTGGAAGAGTGGAAAACGGCCATGTACGGGCAAATTCGCTCGATATTCGAGGAGAGCGGCCAGGATGGGGATTCGGCTTTGGGCCATTTGCCGCTGCGGGAAGCGATCGCGAACGAGCTGAGAAGGGAGAGAGGCATCTCGGTATCGGCAGACCATATTTGTGTCACAAGCGGTTCAATGTATGCGCTCGCCTTGCTGACGATGGTGCTGATCGATCCGGGAGACCGCGTTGTCTTCGAAAATCCGGGCTATGGCGGCATACGCAGAGCGATAACGGCTGCCGGAGGACTACCCATTTCGGCCGAAATTGACCAGAGAGGCATTCGGCCAGAGCCTTGGGAAGCCAAGCTGCTCTTCGTCACTCCGGGCAGACAATTTCCAACCGGGGTGCTGCTGCCCTCGGAGCGCCGGACAAGGCTGCTGGAATGGGCCTCAAGGCAGAACGCCGTTATTGTCGAGGACGATTATGACAGCGAGTTCCGATGGGGAGGGCGGCCGTCTGAGCCGCTCAAAGCGTTGGACCGCGAAGGACGCGTTATTTATGTCGGCACCTTCTCGAAGACGATGTACCAAAGCTTGCGGCTCGGATATTTGGTCGTGCCGGATGCGCTTCGGGAGCCGATCCGGCGCGCCAAGCTGCTGCTCGAGCCGCATCCAAGCAGTCTCGCCGAACAGCGGGCGCTTGCCGCGTTCATGGCCAGCGGCGGGTACTCTCGCCATTTACGCCGAATGCGGCGTTTGTACGGCAGGCGAATGCTGCGTTTTAGAGAGGAAGCGGAGAGCAGGCTGAGCGGGTTGTTCACGTTCATGCCGACCGACGCAGGTCTCCATCAATACGCCGAGTGGAGGGGCAGTTTGCCCGATTACGAGCGGCTGCGGACAGCATGCAGGGAATCGGGGGTACGTTGGGGAAGCGCTCTTCCTTATTGGGCGGAAGGCGATCGGGATGAAAGGGCTGTTCGTTCGGCAACTTTCGGTTTTGCCCATTTGAGCGAGTCGACCATTACGGAAGCGGTGCGGCGGATAGAAGAATGCTGGAGCAGGTTGGGAAAGGCCAATGAATGATTCCTATTAAAAAATGAAAAAGACCTCAACTCGCGTTGTCGCGAGTCTGAGGTCTCTTTGCTTAGAAAGCTTTGCGGGAATATGAATAGTGAAAATTAAGGACGCTTTACCAAGTCGCCCAGCCTTTCGCCCATGCGTACTTTCAGTCCCACTTTCAAGCTATCGGCCGGTTCGAATGTATCATCCTCCGTTAAAAGGACAACCGTGGAGCCGAATTCGAAGTAGGCCAGCTCGCCGCCTCGAACCGTCTCATTCGCTTGCGGATCGGTATAGCGAATGCTGCTCACGTTCATCGCGCCAACCTTTACGACTGCGACTTCCCCTTGTTCATGTTCGATGTACGTAATAAGCCGCTCGTTGCGGCTCAGCACTTGCCGCATCAATCGCAGTCCTATATCGTTCACCGGGTACACTTTGCCCGGCACATGCACGCGTTCGGTAATGCGTCCCGTTGCGGGTGAATGAATGCGGTGATAGTCAGTAGGGCTTAAGTACAGCACCATATAAAAGCCGTTCAGATAACGAGCTTGGCGAGGCGAGCCGTTCAGAAGTTCGCCGATTGTATAATCCTGGCCCTTGACGTTCACGATCGTTCCTTCGGTTATCTGGCCAGCGCCTGTAATCAACGCATCGACGGGACTCGTCAGCGCAGCCGTCGATTGATGAAGCGGGCGGGAGCCCGGCTTCAGCCTCCGGGTGAAAAATTCGTTCAACGTCTTATATTCATGTATAGGCTTCTCGGCTTCTTCTGTCCGGATGCCATACATCGCGGCAAATCTAGCGATGAAGAGACGGCTTCCTCTAGATTGCGCGAATCGTCCGGTCAGCCTGGAAATCCATTTGCGGGAGCTTAGCTCCGTCATGGCGCGGAGTATTCCGTTCATCATGTCCTTACGACACGTCCTTTCTGTCGTTAACGGGCGTCGGGATTGCTGTCCCGCCTTGGAACAGTATGACAGCTGTACCAGGACAAATCAATAGAAACAGCCGTTACAAGGCTTAGAAGCAGCTTGAATCGGGCAGGCCATTGTCCCTCAGAAGCAGCAGCCTATGGCGATTTGTCCTGCCGCCGCGTATGCTGGTACATCAAGGCTGAACGAGCTAGAAGGAGGCTGAGGCTGAGGATGACTTCTACGAAGGTGGCGTTCGTGACACCCGGTTCGTTTCCCGTTCCGTCTGGACGCAGCAGTTCCGTCGAGCGGGTGGTGGAGAAATTCGTTCCGTTGCTGCCGCCTGTCGCCGAACCTCGCATATACGGCAGATCCGCCCTCGGGCTGGCAAGGAGAAGTCTCGTGGACGGCGTCATCTGTGAACGATTCAAAGCAGTAAACAAAACGAAGTATTTGACTTCTTGCGCGGGTGCCATCCGCCGGTTCAATCCCCGCGTCATTCAGGTAGAGAATCGTCCACATTTCGTATTAAAGCTGAAAAGGCGGTTTCCCGGCAAAAAAGTGTGGCTCAATCTTCATTCCACAAGCTTTATAGGAAGCGGGCATATCAGCTCTCGGAAGCTGCGGCAGAGCTTTAGAGCGGCGGACAGAATCGTTGTCAATAGCGAGTTCTTGCTGCATACGGTAGCGGCCAAGGCTCCTGAGCTGAAGCATAAAATGCGTGTCGTGTACCCCGGCGTTGAAACGGACCGGTTTCCTTCGCGTTTCTCCGACGAAGGGCAGTCGCTGCGTTCGCAGCTGCGGGAGAGAAATGGACTTAGCGGCAAAAAGGTTGTGTTGTTTATCGGCCGGCTCATTCCGCTGAAGGGTGTTCACCATCTGCTGCAAGCCGTTCCCGGACTCGTTAGGCAAGATCCTGATTTGTTGGTCGTTGTCGTGGGAAGTCCCTATTACGGGTCGCATCGTCAAACGGCCTATTCGCGAAAGCTTCACCGCCTTGGTAGACAGTTTCCGGCTCACGTCCGGTTTGTCCCTTACGTTCCCTACTCGGAAGTGCCCGGCTGGTTTCTCTCCGCCGATATAGCAGTCGTTCCTTCAGGGCAGCGAGAGGCGTTTGGGCTGGTGAACGTGGAGGCGATGGCCTGCGGCTGTCCCGTTGTGGCGACAAATGCGGGAGGCATGAAAGAAATTATTGTCGACGGTCAGACCGGCTATCTCATTACGCCTGCAAACATCGCCAGAGAGCTGCCGGAAAAACTGCTGACGCTGCTTCAGAACGGAGAGCTGAGAACGATGATGGGAGAAGAAAGCCGCAAGCGGGTCGAGGAAATGTTTACGTGGCGGCATACCGCCGACCGGTGGCTGAGCCTCCTCAGCGAGAGCGAAGAGGGAGTATGATTTTAACTGGCGTATATTATGGTTGGGATGTAAGCGCAAAACTCCGGTCGGCGGCATATGCTGTCAGCCGGTTTTTTTCATTTATGGGCAAAAGGCCGTTAGCTCAGGAGAGCAATGAAATTGTCGCTGCAAACAGGGAAATGGGCTGATTCTCTCAACAAAGACACCGTCGGATGGTCGCTTCGGGTTCAGTAACGAGCCTATGGGTGAATGCATATGATTACGTATGACCATTCAGCTGGAAGAAGGAGAGGACAATGGCAAAGAGCAGAAGAACGAAGAGCGCCAAAGGTCGGAAGCCGCTTTTCTATGTCGACAATCCGAATGCTTCCGAATTAAAATGGCTTGACGATCTGAATAAACGAAAAGCGAAAGCCGCAGCTCAGCCGGAACCGCAACAGCAACCGCAAACACAAAGCGAATCGGATTCCTCCGAAGGCCCTGTTAAAAATGTAAGCATTAACGCGATTGTGTCCCCGACCGATCGAGAAAATCAGTCGAACGAGCCGGATGAAGAGGATCTGGCCATTGATTTTGATTTGACCGAAGGAATCGAGGTGTCGCTGCAACTAGAGACGGAGCAGGAGGAGCAGGAGGAGCCGGAGGAGCCGGAGCAAGAGCAAGAGCATGAGCACGAGCGTGGACAGGAGCAGGTGCACGGACAGGCGCAGGAACCGGATCCGGTTCCGGAGCTGGAGCAGAAGCAGGAGCAGGAGCACGGGCAGGTAGAAATCCGAATCGTCCAGGCGGAACCAAGCTACGACCAAAAGCTGGAGAAGCTTGTCGATAAACAGGATTTGTTTGAGCCGATGCCGTTTATTTATACGGACGATTTGGTGGATGGCGCTGTAACGAGCGAAAAAATCGCAACGGGCGCTATAACTGCCGATAAGCTAAAGGAAGGCAGCGTAGGCTCGCAGGCAATCGCCGATTATGCAGTGGACAGCATTCATGTGGCGAACGGATCCATTACGGGATCGAAGATCCGTCAGGACTCGATCGGTTCGGCTCATATTATGAGAAACTCAATCATCGGCGACAAGCTGTTGGATTACTCCATTAACGGCAATAAGTTGGAGGATAACAGCATTACTTCAGAGAAGCTGGCCGATCGCACGATCAGTTCCGATAAAATCGCCGAGGGCTCGATTGAAGCAAAGCATTTAAAACAGCTGATTATTACAGAGAAGCTGTTGGACAATCATTCGGTCAGTACGGAAAAGATTAAAAGCGGTGCGGTTCGTCCAGAAAATATCGCCAACGACTCCATCAACAATTCCAAATTGGCTGATGGCGCCGTAACCCGTTCGAAGCTGCGCGACGGCGCGGTCGGAAGCGACAAGATTGCAGCTGAATCCGTTGATTCGGTTCATCTGAAGCCCGGATTGCTGCTCGCTGAACATGTCGCGGTAGGTGTGATTCAGGGAAAGCATTTAGCCTCAGGCGCAATCGACACCGTGCACTTGGCCGAAGGAGCAGTAGGAACGAACGAGCTGCAGCTCGGGGCGGTAACCGCCGAGCGGCTCGCCCAAAACGCAGTAAACGCGTCGCATCTGCAACCGTCAACCGTCCATGGTATCCATATCGGGCAAAACCAAATCGAAAGCGTTCATCTCGCTGAGCAATCCGTTACTTCTTCGAAGCTGTTTGATCAAACGGTAACGACGATCAAGCTGATGGACCATGCCGTGACGGTTTCGAAGCTGGCCGAGCAGAGCGTCACCTCCGTTAAGCTGGCTGACGACGCGATTCAAACACGCCATTTGGGCAGAGGAAGCATTACCTCCGACAAAATAGCAGAAGAGCAAATCCAGCACCGCCATTTGGCGAAGCAATCGGTATCCGGGCACCATCTGCAGTCGGAATCAGTTGCAAGAGAGCATCTCCTGAACAACAGCGTCAATGAGGAGAAGCTGGCGCCTAGATCGGTTCATATGGAGCATATCGCAACGGCAGCCATCACCGAAGAGCAGCTGGCCGACAAGGCGATCACTGGCAGCAAGATATCTGAAGGGGCAGTTGACGGTGCGAAGCTGGCTGGAGGGGCAGTTGAAACCAGACACATACAGGACGATGCCGTCACATTCAGTAAAATCGCGCCGGAGGCGCTGCGGGCTTATCATTTCTCGGTAGGGGCGGTAACGGAAGAAGCTATTTCGCCCGAGTCGGTTAACAGCAGCCATCTGCAGCAGGCAGCAATACAGAAGCAGCATATTGCCCAGCAAGCTGTTGGCAACGAGGCGCTGCAGGACGGTTCAATTACGAGCAGGAAGCTTGCTTTTGGCGCTGTGACCGAACGGTATTTGGCCCCGGGCGTCGTGTACTCACATCATTTGGCCGATCATATCGTGAACTCGCTAAAGCTGTCGCCGGAATCGGTAACGACCGATAAGCTAGCCGATTATAGCGTGACGACGATCAAACTGGCGGATGGCAGCGTCACGAGCGATAAGCTTGCGCCGGAGTCGGTGCACGGCGGCTTGTTAGCGCCAGGCTCAGTCGGTTTTGGCCATTTGCTGCCAGGTATCGTCGGAGGAGAGCATGTGCAGCCAGGGGTGATTCGCTCCTCTCACTTGGAGGACGGCTCGATTGAAGCAGCGAAACTCGCTGACGGCGTCATATCGCCAGAAAAAATCGGTTACGGTTCGATTACATCGAGACATCTTTGCGACGAAGCGGTGCAAAGCAGGCATTTGTCCAACGAATCGGTTCTCGGCATTCACCTCGGAGAAGGCAGCGTTCATGAGGAACATCTTGCCGATCAATCGGTGACAAACGATAAGTTGGCCAACGGAAGCGTGACCGAGAATCATCTTCGTGAAGGTTCGGTCGGTTCCAGTGCGCTGCAGAATGGTTTGATCGACACCGTTCATTTGACCGATGCGTCGGTAACGAGAAGCAAATTGGAGGACGGCGCAGTCGGTCCTCAGCAGCTCCAATTGGATACAGTTGGCGAACGGCATCTTCAAGTTGGAAGCGTCTCGGAGGCAGCGCTGCAGAGCGGAGCGGTTACAGCAGGCAAGCTGGCAATCGATGCCGTAACAGGCGAACATATTCAGCTTGAGACGATAGCAGGCAAACATGTAAAAGCCGAGTCGTTGCAAGGCTACCATATCAGAAAGAGTTCTGTATCGCTCGGGCACTTGACGAATGATGCGATCGCCGCTATTGAGAAAACGATCGGTACAGCGATCGACTCCAGTATGAAGAGCGCAAAAATAGGGGAGTCGCACCTGATCGGCGGCAGCGTAACAGAAGCGAAATTGAGCGACGCGAGCGTGACGCAAGCTAAGCTGGCAGAAGCGAGTGTAACGGAGTCGAAGCTACGCGATGCGAGCGTGACGGAAGCGAAGCTGGGCGATGCAAGCGTGACGGAAGCGAAGCTGGGTGTTGCGAGCGTAACGGAGTCGAAGCTGGGTGTTGCGAGCGTGACGGAGTCGAAGCTGAGTGACGCAAGCGTGACGGAGCTAAAGCTGAGCGATGCGAGCGTGACGGAGTCGAAGCTGAGCAATGCAAGCGTGACGGAGTCGAAGCTGAGCGATGCAAGCGTGACGGAGTCGAAGCTGAGCGATGCGAGTGTGACGGAGTCGAAGCTGAGCGACGCGAGCGTAACAGAGTCAAAGCTGAGCAAAGCGAGCGTAACGGAAGCGAAGCTGGGCGATGCGAGCGTAACAGAGCCGAAGCTGAGTGATGCGAGCGTGACGGAGTCGAAGCTGAGCGAAGCAAGCGTAACGGAATCGAAGTTGGGCGATGCGAGCGTGACGGAGTCGAAGCTAGGCAATGCGAGTGTGACGGAGTCGAAGCTGAGCAGTGCGAGCGTGACAGAGTCGAAGCTCGCAGATGAAAGCGTGACAGGGGCGAAGCTGGCGGAAGCGAGCGTGACGGTTGCCAAACTAGGTGATGCGAGCGTGACGAGGTCGAAGTTGGCGGAAGCGAGCGTAACGGAATCGAAGCTAGCCGATGCGAGCGTCACGGAAACGAAGCTGAGAGAAGCTAGTGTGACAGAAGCGAAGCTGGGCGATGCAAGTGTGACGGAAGTGAAGCTGGCAGAAGCGAGCGTAACGGAGTCGAAGTTGGCAGATGCGAGTGTAACGGAGTTGAAGCTGACAGATGCGAGCGTGACGGAGTCGAAACTGAGCGATACAAGTGTGACGGAGTCAAAGCTTGGCAATGCGAGCGTAACAGAGTCGAAGCTTGCGAGAGCTAGTGTGACGGAGTCGAAGCTGGCAGATGCGAGCGTGACGGAGTCGAAGCTGAGCGATGCAAGCGTGACGGAGACGAAGCTGAGTGATGCGAGCGTAACAGAGACAAAGCTGAGCGATGCGAGCGTGACAGAGACTAAGCTGGCTGATGAGAGCGTGACCGGCGTGAAGCTGGCGGAAGCGAGCGTGACGGAGTCGAAGCTGGCAGAGTGGAGCGTAACTGGAGCGAAACTGGCCGTGGGCAGCGTGACGGAGTCGAAACTGAGCGATGCGAGTGTAACGGAAGCGAAGCTGGCGGAAGCGAGCGTGACGGAGTCGAAGTTAAGCGATGCTAGCGTGACCGGCGCGAAGCTGGCGGACGCAGTTGTGACGGAAGCGAAGCTGGCCGATGCGAGCGTGACTGGAGTGAAGCTGGCGGATGCAGTCGTGACGGAAGCGAAGCTGAGCGATGCGAGCGTAACGGAAGTGAAGCTGAGCGATGCGAGCGTGACGGAGTCAAAGCTGAGGAATGCGAGCGTGACTGGAGCGAAGCTTGCGGAAGCAAGTGTGACGGAGTCAAAGCTGGCAGAAGCAAGCGTGACGGAGTCGAAGCTGGCGAAAGCGAGCGTGACTCGAGCGAAGTTGGCGGAAGCGAGCGTGGCGGAGTCGAAGCTGGCGGAAGCAAGCGTAACGGAGTCGAAGCTGGCGAAAGCGAGCGTGACTGGAGCGAAGTTGGCGGACGCAAGCGTGACCGTGTCGAAGCTGGCGGACGCAAGCGTGACGGAGTCGAAGCTGGCAGAAGCAAATGTGACGGAGTCGAAGCTGGCGAAAGCAAGTGTGACGGAGTCGAAGCTGGCGGACGCAAGCGTAACGGAGTCGAAGCTGGCAGAAGCAAACGTGACGGAGTCGAAGCTGGCGGACGCAAGCGTGACGGAGTCGAAGCTGGCAGAAGCAAGCGTGACGGAGTCGAAGCTGGCGAAAGCGAGCGTGACTGGGGCTAAGTTGGCGGAAGCGAGCGTAACGGAGACGAAGTTGAGCGATGCTAGCGTGACGGAAGCGAAGCTGGCGGAAGCGAGCGTGACGGAGTCGAAGCTGGCGAAAGCGAGCGTGACTGGAGCTAAGCTGGCGGAAGCGAGCGTGACCGAGTCGAAGCTGGTCGATGCGAGTGTGACGGAAGCTAAGCTGGCGGAAGCGAGCGTGACCGAGTCGAAGCTGGTCGATGCGAGTGTGACAGAAGCGAAGTTGGCGGAAGCGAGCGTGACGGAGTGGAAGCTGGCGGAAGCGAGTGTGACCGGCGCGAAGCTGGCAGAAGCAAGCGTAACGGAGACGAAGCTGAGCGATGCGAGCGTGACGGAAGCGAAGCTGGTCGATGCGAGTGTGACTGGAGCGAAGCTGGCAGAAGCAAGCGTGACGGAAGCGAAGCTGGCGGATGCTAGCGTAACCGAGTCGAAGCTGGTCGATGCGAGTGTGACTGGCGCGAAGCTGGCAGACGCAGTCGTGACGGAGTCGAAGTTGAGCGATGCGAGCGTGACCGGCGGGAAGCTGGCGGAAGCAAGCGTAACGGAGACGAAGCTGGCAGAAGCAAGCGTGACGGAGGCGAAGCTGGCGGAAGCAAGTGTGACGGAGTCGAAGCTACGCGATGCGAGTGTGACCGGAGCAAAGCTGGCGGATGCAGTCGTGACGGAGTCGAAGCTGTCAGAAGCTAGCGTGACGGAGTCGAAGCTGGCGGAAGCAAGCGTAACGGAAACGAAGCTGAGCGATGCGAGTGTGACCGGAGCGAAGCTGGTCGATGCGAGTGTGACGGAGTCGAAGCTGGCAGAAGCAAACGTGACGGAGTCGAAGCTGGCGGAAGCGAGCGTGACGGAGTCGAAGTTGAGCGATGCGAGCGTGACCGGAGCGAAGCTGTCAGAAGCAAGCGTAACGGAGACGAAACTAGCGGATGCGAGTGTGACCGAAGCGAAGCTGGCGGCTGGAAGCGTAACGGAGACGAAGCTGAGCGATGCGAGTGTGACCGGAGCAAAGCTAGTGGAAGCGAGCGTGACGGAGTCGAAGCTAAGCGATGCGAGTGTAACGGAGGTAAAACTCCATGACGCAAGCGTCACGACCTCGAAACTAGCGAGGGGGAGCGTAACCGGATCAAAGCTGGCAGATGAGAGTGTGACCGAAGCGAAGCTGGTCGATGCGAGTGTGACCGGGGCAAAGCTAGCGGAAGCGAGTGTAACAGAAACGAAGCTGAGCGATACGAGTGTGACCGAAGTAAAGCTGGCGGAAGCGAGCGTAACGGAGTCGAAGCTGAGAGACGCGAGTGTGACCGAAGC
>NZ_JBHVSK010000016.1:74579-118027 GCF_042885235.1 Paenibacillus sp. NPDC058071 | reverse complement strand
TACAGAGGAGAAAATGAGCCTGCGACCGTGCTGTAAGGCTCGAAAGCGCCTTACAGAGGAGAAAATGAGCCTGCGACCGTGCTGTAAGGCTCGAAAGCGCCTTACAGAGAAGAAATACGTGCGAGTGAGGTGCACCGGCTCTAAATTCACCTCTGTAAGACGGTTTTCCGTCTTACAGGAACCAATGAGCGCCGGATATGCGTCTGTAAGGCGGTTTTCCGTCTTACAGGAGCCAATTAGTCCCGTATATACGTCTGTAAGACGGTTTTCCGTCTTACAGGAGCCGATGAGCGCCGAGTATACGTCTGTAAGACGGTTTTCCGTCTTACAGGAGCCAATGAGCGCCGAATATACGTCTGTAAGACGGTTTTCCGTCTTACAGGAGCCGATGAGCGCCGAATATACGTCTGTAAGACGGTTTTCCGTCTTACAGGAGCCGATGAGAGCCGGGTATACGTCTGTAAGACGGTTTTCCGTCTAACAGGAGTCCAATGAGTACCGATATGCGTCTGTAAGACGGTTTTCCGTCTAACAGGAGTAGAGTTTGGCTACAAAAGGATTCGCATTCATCTTTTAATGGTTACATGACCCCACATTTGTGGGAAAAACGTTACTACGAGCAGCACCAGGTTGCATAATGAGCGTGTCTACTTTCTTGACAGAGGTACAAACGGACCTCAAAACCACGTCTGTAAGGCGCTTTTGAGCCTTACAGAGCCCAACGCGCTGCAAAGCAGCGTCTGTAAGACACTTTTAAGCCTTACAGAGTACAATGCACCGCAAAACCACGTCTGTAAGGCGCTTTTGATCCTTCCATTCCACTACGAACCTCGCCTAACCGACCTAGCCACTTCCAAATGAACGGCCGCGTTAACCCCTGTCTAGGCGAATGTCCAAAACACAATCTGACTGGCGGAAAACACAATCTGACCGCTGGAAAACGTAGCAAGACGCACTGCCAGCATAGTTTGCGCAACCCATTGAGGCTCGCCCCTACCTATCGTTTCTGTTCATGTAATGTTCATTTTCCGGTGCTATATTCGTCCTATTCACGCTGATGAGGAAGAATAGGAAGGGGCACGGAATCCGATGAAACGATGGAGCATATGGATTGGCGTTATCTTAATAGTGGCTGCGGCAGGAGCAGGAGCCTACTATTATTTTTTGCAAGATAAGGAGACAACGGCGGCAGCACCGTCCGCCATGACCGTAAAAGCAACAAAAGGAAGCATTGAAGTCAAAGTGAGCGGAACCGGTACGGTGGAGGCAAACGAGCGCGCGTCGGTAACGGCTGGCGTGAGCGGAACGGTTAAATCGCTGGGCTTCAAAGAAGGCGATACGGTAAAAAAAGGACAGGTGCTCGTCACCTTCGAAAATGCCGATATGAGCAGTCAAATCGGCAAGCTGGATATTACGCTGAAGAAGCAGCAGCTGCAAATGGAGCAATATCAAACCCAATATAAAGAAGCGATTGGCACCGAGGACGAGGAGCAGCGCAAAAAATCGATTACGAACGATATCGAGATGCTAAAGCTCGAGATTGCGCAAAATGAATCTGATAGAAAGGATCTCGTTGCTCAACAGTCGGAGGTAAAGCAGGTTATTGCGCCAGTCGGAGGGCAAGTGACGACGAGTACGATAGCGGTAGGCGACGAACTGCAGCCGAATGCGGCGGTAGCGGAAATTGTCAATTATAAAGCATTGAAGTTTGTCATCCAGGTCGATGAGCTGGATATGCCGAAAATGAAGGTTGGTCAAGCCGTACAGGTCAATCTCAATGCGATTGCCGACCGGACAATCGAAGGCACGGTCGAAGAGCTGGCGAAGGAGGGGACGGCTTCGAACGGCGTAGCCGCCTACGAGGTTACAATCGGGCTTAAAGATATCGAGGGCGTAATCGCCGGTATGTCCGGTCAAGCCGATATTGTGATTGAATCAAAAGAAGACATCGTCGTCGTGCCTGCTTCAGCAGTGCTGGAGATGAGAGGCAAATCCTACGTCAGAGTTCCGTCCGCCGGCTCTTCTTCAGCCTCTGGCGGCAACGGCGAGCAGCGTCCGGGATTAGAGGGCGGAGGCGGTCAGTTTCCGTCTGGGGAAGCCTTTAATGGCCCGAATGGCGTTCCACCGGAAGGCGGTTTTGGAGGAGCGGAAGGAGAACGACCGGAGCGTCAACCGAACGCAGCGGCAGACGGTCAATCAACACGTCAACCGAACGCAGCGGCAGACGGTCAATCAACACGTCAGCCGAACGCAGCCGCAGGCGGTCAATCAACACGCCAGCAGAACCCGGCGGTAGGGGGCGCGCAATCTTCGCGGCAACCAGGCGCGGCAATGGGCGGACAATTGAAGGAAGTAACGGCGGGCATAAGCGACGAAAATTATGTTGAGATCGTCTCCGGTTTATCTGAGGGTGATGAAGTGCTGGTGGCGCTGCCGCAGGGAACAGTAGGGTCGTCTTCGCAGTCCTCGCAGCAGCAAATGCCAGGCATGTTCTTCGGCGGCGGTGCAGGCGGAAGCGGAGGCGGCTTTCCGGGAGGAGGCGGCTTCCAAGGCGGAGGCATGACCCGTACCGGAGGGGCTGGCGGCTTCGGAGGAGGCGGCCGATGAATACGGCGAACCGCGACGTACTCATTGATATTCGAGACGTTTCTAAACAATATAAGATGGGCCGAGAAACGGTGCAGGTTTTAAATCGTGTGTCCCTGCAAGTACGCAGGGGTGATTTTACGGCAATCGTCGGTCCTTCCGGCTCCGGCAAGTCCACGCTGATGAATGTGATCGGCTGCCTTGATACGCCTTCCGAAGGCAGCTACATGCTGGACGGCATTGAAGTTAGAGGGCAAAGCGATAACAAATTGGCGGAGATCCGCAACAACAAAATCGGTTTTATTTTTCAAGGCTTTCATCTATTGCCGAAGCTGAGCGCGTTTGAAAATTGCGAGCTTCCGCTTATTTATCGCGGTCTGTCCGCTCGCGAGCGGAAGGAGCGGGCCGTCAAGGCGCTTGAACAAGTGGGATTAAAGGAACGGATGCATCATCGTCCAAGCGAGCTATCAGGCGGTCAACAGCAGCGGGTGGCGATTGCGCGAGCACTTGCGGCTCATCCTCCTATTCTACTGGCGGACGAACCGACGGGCGCGCTCGATTCCAAAACCGGCCAGGAAGTGCTCCGGCTGATGGAAGAGCTTAATGCGGCTGGTCATACAATCGTACTTATTACACACGATATGGACGTTGCGAAACGTGCCGGTCGAACGGTCGTAATTCGGGACGGCGTGCTCAGCGAAGAGAGGGGTGGCGGATATGAAGCTGACGCAAGGCTTCAAAATGGCGTTCAAGAGCGTCTTATCGAACAAGCTTAGAACGACGCTTTCCATGCTCGGCATCTTAATCGGCGTGGCCACCGTTATTGCTTTAGTAGCTATGGGTAAAGGCTCCTCGAATCAGGTGGAGGAGCAGGTATCCAGTTTAGGCACAAATCTATTGTCTGTGACCATTACCGGACGGGGAACGGAGACAACGCTATCCAAGGAGGAGGCGATGACATTCTCCGATTTGCCCAATGTGGAAGGCGTATCTCCTGTAGTCAGCAGCAGCGCTTCGGTGAAGTATGGCACGACAAGCGTTAATGTAACGGTAGAAGGCATTACTCCGGAATACGAGCAAGTCAATGATTTCAGCGTTCAGTCCGGCCGATACATCGCTCCGCCGGACGAGAACAACTCGCAGCGGGTGGCGCTCATTGGGGTGTCGACGGCTGAAGATTTGTTTGGGGCGGACGATCCGGTAGGGAAGGTTATTCTTATTAATGGGTACCGCTATACGGTCGTCGGCTTGCTGGAACCGAAGGGCAGCTCGCTTAGCGGCTCTAACGATGAAAAAGTGCTCATTCCGCTATCGACTGCCCAGCGCATATTCAAAAGCGTTGGCGTGCGGACTGTCTATGTGAAGGTGAACGACTTGGATCTGATGAACGCAGTTGTCAAGCTTATGGAGATGAAGCTGACCGAGAAATTCCGCGGCGATGATTCCAGCTATCGTATTTTTAATCAGCAAGACGCGATGGAAACGCTCAACTCTGTCAATGAGACGATGAATACGATGCTGCTTTATGTAGCTGCTATTTCGCTAGTTGTAGGCGGCATCGGCATTATGAACATTATGCTTGTCTCGGTGACCGAAAGGACACGGGAGATTGGCATACGCAAGTCTCTGGGCGCCAAGCGGCGGGATATTTTATTCCAATTTCTCGTAGAGGCAGTGGCCATTAGCGGGCTGGGCGGCGCGCTCGGAATCGGGTTTGGGTACGCGGCTTCGTACGTGATCGGACGTGTAACAGGGACCCAGACAGAAGTTCCGATTGACACCGTCGTGCTTGCATTCGCTTTCTCTGGCGTAGTAGGCATCGTGTTCGGTCTCTTCCCGGCGAATAAGGCAGCTCGTTTGAAGCCGGTAGACGCCTTGCGTCACGATTAAGAGAGAGAGGACAGGTTCTATCCTATTATTTTCGCTCATAGAATAAACCATCAGCCGGTTTGAGAGAGATAAAAGGCAGGATGGGATGGGATAGAATGAAGCGCGGAAAGCGGACTAGCGGACAACGATTTCAATGGAAGAACCCGCAGGCGCTTAGGTGGTGGTCGCTGTTCATGATTGGAGGAATGATCGGCTTGTCTGTTGCGGGCTATCGGTTATCCGCGATGAAGCTGGCCGATCGCATCGAGCAGCGGCAGGAAACCGCTATGCAGCAGGCGGCGGCCGAGCGAGAGGCGGGGGAACGGGATGACGTATCCACCCGGGACAGAGACGATAGCCCCGTCTCGTCCGAGACGGAGGAAGTTGTTGTACGCGTCTATTTGACGAAAGAGAAAAGGATTGAAAGAGTCCCGCTCGAGACTTATGTCAAAGGCGTGGTCGCAGCGGAGATGCCGCTTGAATTCGAGCTTGAAGCTTTAAAAGCGCAGGCCATCGCCGCGCGCACCTATATTGTCAGGCGTCTTGACGCCCATGACGTCAGCGGTTTGCCAGAGCAGGCAGCAGGCAGGGCCGATGCCACCGACACGGTCGCCCATCAAGTCTATTTGCCGTTTTCGGAATGGCGGAAGCAGCTGCCGAAGGAGAAAAGAAAAGTTTACGAGGCGAAGCTGGATGCGGCGGTTACAGAAACGAAAGGCCGTGTGATCACATACAGAGGCGAACCGATCCAGGCCGTCTTTTTCTCTACCAGCAACGGTTATACCGAAAACTCGGAAGACTACTTCAATCAGTCTATTCCCTATTTGCGGAGCGTATCCAGCCCGTGGGACAAACAATTGTCTCCCCGCTATAAAGAAACGGTCGTGTTCGGACTAGACGAATTCTACGATAAGCTTGGCATCGAGCATTCTGGCAAGAAGAAGCCTGCGATTCGGGTCGTGAAGCTGACGGAGGGCAAACGAATTGGCATGATTGCCGTCGGTACGAAGAAAATGACCGGGAGAGAAGCCCGTGAAAAGCTAGGGCTTGCTTCCTCGCAGTTCTCTTGGACAATTCAGGACGATTCGATCGCCATCACGACCTTCGGATATGGACACGGCGTCGGCATGAGCCAATGGGGGGCCAACGGGATGGCAAAGTCAGGCGCAAGCGCGGAAGATATTATCTCGCACTACTATTCTGGAACGTCTATCGAGCAAGCTTCGAAGCTTTCGGATGGGGCGAAGGCGGTTCGTTCTTAAGGGATTCGCGCATATACAGCAGAGACAGCCGTTCGGATGTCTCGCAACTTTAATTATCTCTTTCAAAAATTTGATATTAACTCACGTATAAAGCTAGAGATACTGGCAACAATGGCTAGTGAGGTGATATCAAAATGAATGAACAAAATCAAAACAAACCGAAGCAAAGACCAGAAGAAGCTCCCAAAAACGCAATGGGAGAAGCATCTGCCGCCAAATCTAGCAACGGGTTGAAGAGACTGTTGTCGCGGAAATGGGTTTCGCCAGCAGTATTTATGGCCGCGGCAGCAATCATCGTAACCTTAATGTGGATCTATCAGGATGCGGGCAACAGCAAAGAGACGGCAACAACGGAAACCGGGCAAACTGAAACCACTAAAGGCGGCGAGCAAATCGCAACTCCGGACGATAAAGGTCTGGAGGCGATCCGTAAAGGCGAGAAGCTGGCATGGCCTGTTGCCAACAAGGACTCGCTGAAGATCGAAAATCAGTTCTATGACGAGAACGCCAGCAGCGAGGAAAAAGCAGCTGCAGTCATGCAAGTGGGCGACACATTCTCCGCTCATCTCGGTATCGACTTTACCGATCCGAACAATCAGCCGTTTGATGTAACGGCAGCTCTTTCCGGCAAGGTTACGCAGGTTGGCACGCATCCGACGAACGGCAATGTGGTTGAAATCAGCCATGGCGATGGCTTGGTAACGGTATACCAAAGCTTGAGCAACGTGAAGGTTGAAGTTGGGCAGGAAGTGAAGCAGGGCGATGTGATCGCTCAGGCGGGCCGCAACGATCTCGAACGCGATCTCGGCGTGCACGTGCACTTCGGCGTACTGGAAAATGGAAAATCGGTTAATCCGGCAACGGCGATCGGCGAGCAATAAGAGGGGCCGAAGCGTTCAAGGAGAAAATGGTTCTTAAGACCTAAAGGCAGGGGGTTATCCCCTGCCTTTTTTATGTCTTTATGAAAATTTTCGGCCAAACAGGCCTGTCATGCTTGGACACAAAGAATATATACCCGCACCCCTCATATAATGTACCAAACTATCTCGAGTAGGGAGGCGGGAACGTGCACGATTACATCAAAGAGCGAACTATTAAAATAGGCCGTTGCATTGTTGAAACGAAGCATACGGTACGAACGATCGCCAAAGAGTTCGGCGTTTCCAAAAGTACGGTGCATAAGGATTTGACCGAACGTTTGCCGGAAATCAACCCCGACCTGGCAGATCAGGTGAAGCACATTCTCGAGTACCACAAATCGATCAGGCACTTGAGAGGGGGAGAAGCGACGAAGATTAAATACAAGAAAACGAGCACGAAAAAGCGCGAGGTGCTTACAGCAGGTAAAAGCTAAATAAATTCGATATTTTTTGCGTCTATCATAGAGGAATTTAGTGGTTTTTGGCGAATATTGTATGCTAGCGGTTTCCGCGTCGGTGGAACTAATTTGAACGAGAAGCACACATTATTCGTTGGAGGACTTTAGCCTTATGCTGAGCAAGGATATCGGAGTAGATCTGGGTACGGCGAACGTATCTATTCATGTGAAAGGAAAGGGCGTCGTGCTGGATGAGCCTTCGGTCGTCGCGATTGAAAGCGATTCGAAGAAGGTGCTGGCGGTCGGCGAGGAAGCTCACCGCATGGTAGGCCGTACCCCGGGCAACATCGTGGCGATCCGTCCGCTTCGAGATGGCGTTATCGCCGATTTCGAAATAACGGAAATTATGCTTAAAGCTTTTATCGATCGGGTGGAGGGGCGCAAATGGTTTAGCCGTCCCCGCATTCTGATTTGTGCTCCGGCCAACATTACGTCGGTTGAGCAGAAAGCGATTCGCGAAGCCGCCGAAAGAAGCGGAGCGAAGGACGTTTACTTAGAGGAAGAGCCGAAGGCTGCCGCAATCGGGGCTGGAATGGACATATTCCAGCCCAGCGGCAACATGGTCGTCGATATCGGCGGCGGAACGGCAGACGTAGCGGTTCTGTCTATGGGAGACGTTGTGACGGCCTCCTCGATTAAGGTTGCGGGGGACAAGTTCGACTCCGCCATTATGAAGTATATCAAGGATAAATATCGTCTGCTGATCGGGGAGCGGACAAGCGAGGACATTAAAATCAAAATTGGCACGGTACATAATGAAGGCCGCAGGGACGAAATGGATATTCGCGGTCGCGATATGGTGTCGGGACTGCCCCTGACGATAACGATCCGTTCGGATGAAGTGCGTGAAGCGCTCTGGGATCCGGTAATGGCGATCGTGTCCGCGGCGAAGACGGTGCTTGAGAAGACGCCGCCGGAATTGTCGGCCGACATTATCGACCGCGGCGTTATTTTGACGGGCGGCGGAGCGCTGCTTGACGGTTTGGATACGCTGCTGGCTACGGAGCTTAAGGTACCGGTTTTGATTGCCGAAGATCCGATGCACTGCGTCGTGAAAGGCACCGGCATTCTGCTCGATAATTTGGACAAGCTCGGTAAAAAGTCCAGAGTCTAATTGGCGCGGGTAGGGCGCTGAATGGGGGGCGCGCCGAGGCGTAAATTGAGTCTATGGTCATAGGAATTGCTATAACTGCGGTCGCACGGAAAACCGATATAGTTAGTAGAAGTATGCGGTTGCGATCAAAGTGCCGGGGAGGCGACAACGAAAGATGATCAGAGGATTGTATACGGCTGCTGCGGGCATGATGACTCAGCAGCGGAAGCATGACACCGTAACGAATAATATAGCGAATATAATGACGCCCGGATACAAGCAGACCACTACCGTATCCCGGTCGTTTCCGGAATTCATGCTCAGCATGACTGGCGTAGAGCCGCAAGAGAGCAAAGAAATCGGGCGCATGAGCTTTGGCGTGATGGCCGAAGAGGCGCTTGCGATCTACAAGCAAGGCGACATGCAGCAAACGAGCCGCTCGACAGACTTTGCGATTCTTTCCAATATTGAGGTGCCGAACATCACGTTTGACGCAGCGGGCAAGAACGTATCGGATGATGGGGATGTGACGTATCAGCCGCAAGCCTTTTTTACGTTGCGAAATCAGAATGACGAAATCCGTTATACGCGCGGCGGCACTTTTGGTGTGACTAGCGATCGCTATCTCGTAGCCGAAGATGGTTCGAACATCATGGGCGTCAATAATCAACCAATCCGTCTCCCGGTAGGGGTTACGATGGATGAGCTCGTTATTGATGAGAATCGTCGTCTTATTAATGCAAAGACGGGGGCGGTCGTCGGTGAGATGCTGTTAACGAGAGTGGACAACCCTTATTTGCTTGTTCGCGAAGGCACTGGCAACTATCGCTTTACGGGCGAGGACAATCAGGTTCGTCCGATAGCGGCTGCCGAGCGGGTTGAATTGAAGCAAGGCTTTATTGAGCGTTCCAATGTCGATGCCGCTCAGGCTTCCGTTGATTTGATGGCGGCGCTTCGCGCTTACGAGGCGAACCAGAAAGTGGTGCAAGCGTACGACGAGACGCTGGAAAAAGCGGTCAATCAAATCGGCCGTATTTAAGCTGCCGGACAAGTACGCATGAGGGAGGCGCGTCATGAATAGTTCCTTAATTAACGCTATGGTCTCTATGAACGGCTATCAAATGAAATTAGATATGCTGGCCGACAATATGGCGAATGTGAATACAGTTGGTTACAAACGAAAAGAATCGACCTTTGAAGAACTGCTGGCTACGATGTCGAAGCAGCCGGATAAATTTCAAAAGGACGGTCGTCTTACTCAGCTTGGTCTTACGCAAGGCTGGGGTTCCCGTATGTCGTTGGTCGTTCCGAATTTGGAACAGGGATCGATTAAAGAGACGGGATTAGACGGAGATCTGGCTATCGAAGGAAATGCGATGTTTGAGGTCATGACCGACGATGCCGGAACGCGCGGGTATACGCGCAACGGATCGTTCTTGTTGACTGTTAAAGGAAACGGTGATACCATTTTGGCAACGGCAGAAGGTTATCCGGTCATTGCAACGAGAGGACCCGGCAACGATGGACCGATTGTTATGCCTAAAGACCACAAGCTTCGGGTTAAAGAAGACGGTACTGTCCAAGGGATTGCGCCAGACGGCAGCATCGTTAATTTAGGTATATTGAAGATGAGTCGTGTGCTGCGCCAGGAATCGCTGACGCAAGTTGCCGACAATCTATATGCGGTAGCCGGAGGCATTACCTTGACCGATGTCCTGCAGGAAATCGTTCCTAGCTCGGATAATGGCGTTGCCATTAGACAAGGAGCGCTTGAGCAGTCCAACGTTAATCTGACCGATGAAGTAACCGAGCTGATCACCGTGCAGCGCGCTTATCAGCTAGCTTCCCGCGCATTGACGTCGAGCGACATGATGATGGGGCTGGCCAATAGCCTGCGCAAATAGATAGGATGATGGGTTATGAGTATGGCCGATCAACGGATCGCCTTGTCCAGAAGAGCGTCGGCGGAACAAGCCGGTGAACGGGAACGTGGCTCGAGAAGCGACAAGCCGTCTGAAGGCCGAGAGTCCGGCGATAATAATAATAAACGAAAGAAGCGTCCAATGGGAGTCCGTATCCTGCTGTGGCTGCTACGAAAAAGCATCGTTCCAATCATTATGATCGTGATGCTCGTTGCAGGCTTGTACATCGGTTATGCCGTTGTTGGCAAGCAGCCGGGAGACGAAGTGTTCAGCGTGTCTACCTGGAAGCATCTTTATGATCTAATTTTTTCGGATAAGTAAAACGTATGGTTGGATAATGGCCGTTGCGCCGTCCATGAGGGGTGAACCCTCAGGGCAGCGCAACGGTTTTCGTCTTTTATTGCTCAAAACCGAAATCAAGTTCTTGACTATATGTGAGTGGAAGCGCTGCGGGGCAGAGGGTTCTTCCGATCACCATTAAACGATTTAGTAAGAGCCGAACTGATGCTTATCCAAATTAAAAAATGGCGGTGCAGGAATTAGTTCCTGCACCGCCATTGCTATTTGCTTATTATTTTACCGTTACTCGAACGGAAACCGATTTGCCTTCAAAGGTTGCTTTAATCGTTGCCGATCCTTTGGCTAAGGCTTTGATTTGTCCGTTTTGGACAGTTGCCACGCTCGATTTGGAGGTGGTCCAAATTGCTTCCTTCGTTACCGCTACTGGACTGCCTGTCGTATAGTTGGCTGTAAGGCCGACTTGGAACGTTTGTCCAGGGCTAAGGTTGAGCGATTTATCCGTAACCACAAGTGATTTCAGTTTTGGCGAAACGACTACGATCGCCTCAACCGCCTTCCCTTGGTAAGAACCGGTCAGTTTCGTCGTACCGACATCGACCGCCTTCACCGAAGAAGCGGAGCGGAGGACAGCGACTTTTTCATTGGCCGATACCCAATCGACTTTAGCGTTCAATGAAACGGTTTTACCGCTTTTATAAGTACCTTTTACTTGAATCGATTTGGAGGAGCCGGGGAAGAGATTAATCGTAGACGGTTCGACGACGATTTTTACAATCTCTTCTTCCACTCTTACTTTAACTGCTACCGATTTGTTTAAGTAGGTTGCCGTTAAAGTGACCGAAGACGGCTCCAAGCCTCTCATTGTCGTTGACTTCAGTACGATGTTGTCAGATCCGACCTTCCAGGTCACTTTATCGGAAACGTTCGCTTCTACTCCGTCGTCGTATACAACGATAATCGACGGAAGGGAAACCTCTTGTCCGAGAATGATGGTCGTATCTTTATACTCTGGTACCAGCTTGAGCGGTTTTGGATTAACCGTTACTTGAACTTCGATCTGATGGCTGTCTACGGATGCTTTAAGCGTTGTTTGGCCTAGAGCGACCGCTTTCCATTTGCCGTCCTTCACTTCTATGATCGATTCGTTGCCGGAAACCCATTGAACCAGCTTCGTGACATCGACATTTTCACCGCTAAAGGTGGTTGCCGTTACTTTCGGAAGGTTCTCGCTGCTGTCGACAAAACCGTCCAATTTATCTTTATCGACCTTTAACGAACTGATGCTCGGATAGACGGTCAGGTTGACGCTGTTCGTGATGCCTTTATATTTTACGGCAATCGTCGTTGTGCCAACTGCTTTTGGCGTAATTAGTCCTTCTGAAACAGTAGCAACAACAGGGTTGGACGAGGTCCATTCGGCATCTGTACTTTTCGTAATCGGTGAAGGCGTAGCCGAATTGTGTAGTACCGTAGCCTCGATTTGAACGTTGCTGTTATGCAGCTGAAGGTGAAGCTCCGTTGACGGAGACAGCTTAATTGCCTGATAAGCGGAGCGTACGGCAACTTGAATCGAAGCGGTTACGCCGTTATGGGTAACGGAGATTTTTGCCGTTCCGGCGCTTACCGGTTTAACGATTCCTTCTTCAACCGTCGCTACGCTCTCATTATCGCTTTTCCATACAGCATCTTTAGTAACGTCGGATTCACTGCCATCCTTTGCTGTTACTTTCGCTTCCAGTGGTTTTTCATCGTTGTCGCCCAAATACAATTCAAGCAGACCTTTCGGCGAAATGGCGATCGATTTGTAAGGAGAAGTAACTTTCAGCTTAATCGAAGCTGACTTGCCGAGATAAGCCGCTTTAATTGTCACGGTGCCCGTCGAGAGAAGCTCGATAACGCCGTTTTCAACTTTTGCGATTTGCGGGCTGGACGTCGTCCATGTTGCGTCTTCGGTTACGTCTGTGGTAGCGCCATTCTTGCGTCCTTCCAGCGTGAACTCGATCTTATCGCCCAGTTCAACATCCTTAGAGTCCGGAGCCGCTCCACTTTCTTGCAGCAATTTCAATTCATCATAGACAAAATCCGTGATGACTTTAATGGATAAGGTAAAGCCTCCGTATGTAGCGGATACTGTCGCTGTTCCTTTACCGACAGCGGTAAGCACGCCCTGATTGACTTTGACATACGAGGTGTTGGAAGATTTCCAGGTAGCATTTGCGGTTACGTCCTTCTTGCTTGAAGCGCCTGCAATAGAGGCGAGCAAGGACAAGTCGACATCTCCGTTTTCTATAAAGACTTCAATCGCCGATTTGCTTGAATTATAATTCTCGGCGTCATAATCGAATTCGATTCCGTTTACGGTGTCGGCGGCATTGGCAATGCCGACGCCTCCCAAATTTGCTAAAAGTAACGAGGCTGCAATAACGACTGCGAGCCATTTGGTCAGAGGCGACTTGTTCCACGATAAGCTAAAATTCACTACATCCCTGTCCTTTCTGCAATGGATTCACATTTCCTATTTATAATAACGGCCGACCGGCCGTCAAAATGAAGAGAAATGGAACAATACTCCTAAAAAATAGGTCGAACGAACGGGGAATTCGTCGATTTCATAGCAGGAATTGGTCTGAGGGGACGCTGTTGTTTTATTTTTTATATGGTAGTTGTATAATAATTGGGAACCTTGATAGAGGAACCGGAAAAGGTAGAGGGGCGTGCGCGTTTGAATCTGCCGAACTTATTGACGTCATTACGGTTCGTAATGATTCCTTTCTATGTGGTCGTATTCGCGAAGGGCCACATGATACCCGCCTTCCTAGTTGTTGTCGCGGCAGGCGTCACCGATATTTTGGACGGCTATATTGCTCGGCGCAGCGGGCAGGTGACAACCATCGGCATGATGCTCGATCCGCTCGCGGATAAGCTGATGTTCATCACGGTTATCGTCTCTTTGCTAGTCAGCGGCCTGATTCCATGGGAGGCGGCGGCAGCCATCTTTTTGCGCGATGCAGGAATGATACTGGGCGGGCTGTTTTTTCATTTTCGCGGAAAGAAAACGGTTCCGGCCAACTGGATGGGGAAATTGACCACGGTGCTTTTCTATCTGGGCATCATGTTCGTCTTCTTCAAAGCTCCATTCGCCGAAGCTTATTTTTGGGCGGTTATTGCTTTCTCGTTTGCGACCTCGATTATGTACATCGTTTTGTTCAAAGCACTGAACAAGCCTTCGGAAACGGATCAAGGGCAAACGCCGACCGCCGGGTCTTAAGTCGGAAGACGTTCGTCTGTATCGATGAGGACCCGTCATACGTACAATTACAAAGAGGCTTGGCGGCACAGACGCTTCAGGTCCGGCAGCCAAGCCCCCTTATCTTAACCTTCACAACTGCAGTTTGTTGAAGGATAAGCTTAGTTTCAGTCTTGAATGAGAAAAATATACCTATGTGCAAGAAGAAAGGGGCAATCCCAATGCTAGACATTAATCAGATCCAAGAAGTTATTCCACACCGCCCTCCGTTTTTGCTGATCGACCGCATCCTAGAAGTGGAGCCTGGCGTTCGCGCTGTGGGCATTAAAAACGTAACGATGAACGAACCGTTTTTTACGGGACACTTTCCGGGCTATCCGGTTATGCCGGGGGTTTTGATCATTGAAGCACTCGCCCAAGTAGGCACCGTGGCGATGTTGATGGTGGAAGAAAATCGCGGCAAGCTCGGCTTTTTTGCGGGTATTGACGGCGTACGCTTCCGCGGGCAAGTGACTCCGGGGGATACGCTCACGCTTAGTGTTGAAATTACGCGGTTTAAAGGTAAAATCGGCAAAGGGCAAGCTATCGCAAAAGTGGGAGATAAAGTCGTTGCTGAAGGCGAATTGATGTTTGCGCTGCAAGACCGCGAGTAACACGGGTAATTGGAGAGCTACATTATAATAGGTTGAAAGTGGCGCAAGCCATGAACTTTCGTAGCCGATCGGGAGCTCATTTTAACCCCGTTTAGTCAGACAATTCAACTTAGAAACAGCCGGCAAGCGCGGCGGATAAATAACTGGATACATGGGAGATGATCATTTGGTTCATAAAGATACGGCAAGAGAACGTTACGAGGCTTGGCTGAAGGATCCGTCGATCGACGAGGCGACAAAAGCGGAGCTTCGCGGCTTGGAAGGTCAAGAGAAAGAAATCGCAGATCGTTTCTATCGCGATTTGGAATTCGGTACGGGCGGTCTGCGCGGCGTCATGGGCGCAGGGACAAACCGTTTGAACGCGTACACGGTCGGAAAAGCGACGCAAGGTTTGGCCAACTGGCTGCTGTCAGGCGGACAAGCGGGCAAGTCGGCAGTCATTGCGCACGATTCCCGCAACCATTCGCCGGAGTTTGCGCTTGATTCGGCGTTGGTGCTCGCAGCTAACGGCATTAAAACGTATTTATTCCGTTCGCTTCGCCCGACGCCGCAGCTTTCCTATGCGGTTCGCGAGCTCGGGGCTGGAGCCGGCGTCGTTATTACGGCAAGTCATAACCCGCCGGAATATAACGGCTACAAGGCATACGGAGCCGACGGCTGCCAACTCATTCCGGATGATGCGGAGCAAGTGATTGCCGCCATTCAGCAAGTGGCCGGCTTCGATCAAGTGCGCCGGATTAGCCGCGAAGAGGCGGAAGCTCAAGGGCTGCTGGTATGGCTTGACGAGAGCGCCGACGAACAGTACGTCGATACGGTCGTTGCGCAAAGTCTTAACCGCGAGCTGCTGGCAAGCGGTGTCGGCGAACGCTTTAGCGTTGTCTTTACGCCGCTGCACGGAACGGGTAATGTGCCTGTTCGCGAGGCGCTGCGCAAAGCAGGCTTCAAGAACGTTCACGTTGTGGCAGAGCAAGAGAAGCCGGATGGTTACTTCTCTACAGTCAAATCGCCGAATCCGGAAGAACGGGAAGCTTTCACGCTTGGCATTAAGCTGGCGCAGGAAGTCGGAGCGGATTTGATTATCGGCACGGACCCAGACGCGGACCGGATGGGCGCCGTCGTGAAAAACAATCAAGGCGAATACGTTGTGCTGACAGGCAATCAATCCGGCGCGCTGATGGTTGATTATATTTTGAGCCAGTTGAAGGAGCGAGGACAGCTTCCAGACAACGGTGTCGTCATTAAAACGATTGTAACGAGTGAAATGGGTGCGGATATCGCCCGGTCTTACGGCGTAGAGGTAGAAAATACGCTGACCGGTTTTAAATATATCGGAGAAAAGATGACTGCTTATGAGCAAACTGGCGAGCGTACATTCCTGTTTGGTTATGAGGAAAGCTACGGTTATTTGACGGGCACTTACGCTCGCGATAAGGACGCGATAGTCGCTTCGTTATTGATTGCGGAAGCAGCGGCATACTATAGCCATCAAGGAAAAACGCTGTACGACGTTCTTCAGGAGCTTTACGCGAAGCACGGCGTGTACCTCGAAGCGCTGGAGTCTCGCACGATGAAGGGACTGGACGGCGTTCAGAAGATTGCAAGCATTATGGAAGATTGGCGCTCCGCTCCGCCGGCCGATGTGCGTGGCGTGAAGGTCGAGCGCGTGCTTGATTACTCGTTAGGGCTGGACGGTCTCCGTAAAGAGAACGTGCTTAAATATGAATTGGCGGACGGTTCCTGGTTCTGCCTGCGTCCTTCCGGTACAGAGCCGAAAATTAAAGTGTATTTCGCGGTTCGAGGCAGCGAGACCGGCCAGGCGGATGCCGCGCTAGGGAAGCTGCGCGAAGCGGTCATGGCACGGGTCGACGGTCTGTCGTAATACCGCAGCGCTCGGCTTCGACAATAAATGTCAAATAGGCGGATGCCGCGGCGCAACTTTTTGGAATGCGCAACGTCAGGAACATGGGGGCGTGCGGTATCCGCTTTCTTTTTTTGATGAACGATGAAATGGATGACAATAGGCAACTTGAACGGAGGATTATCGTGCTTAAGCGTTGGCAGCACTGGAACCGCAAAGCGAAGCTTTGGCTGTGGATCATTACTTTAATTGGCGTCGTTGCGGCAATGCCGCTCGGCTATAACCGAATGACAATGGAATCGACCTCGAAGCAGGTCGAATATGTGTTCGACTACCGCGATTTGGTTGAGATTGCCGAGATACAAGCTAGACCTCACGATTATATCGCGGAGCAGATTCAAAATATGAAGTATGTCGGCGTCACAACGATGTCGCTTTACGAAAGCTCGCTGCGCGAGCTGCAGCAGGCTGGACGCCTGACGTACTACAATTCGAAGGACGTCGCACTGCTGCAGAGCCAGTTGGAGCCGAAAGGCCAGAACTTTACGTACTTGCTATTTACCGGCGAACGTGAGAAAGAAGAAATCGGTCCGATTATTCGCGAAGCGTTCGATCGCGTAGGGGCCGTATATCGCGATTGGTCGTTCGGCGGCCGTGAGGGCATGGTAATCGAGTTGCCGCTGCAAGATGCATTACTGAAGCCGATCAACTTTGATCCGATCACGATTAAAACGCTGCGGGATGCTGGTTTCCACATCCTTGCGCGGTTCTCAGATCGCGTTCTTCCTTACGATGAAAATCAGGTGGACATGCTGCTCAGTCAGTTGAAAGAATACGGCGTGACCCGCATTTTGTTCGATGGGGATAAAGTGAAGGGCTACACGAACCATGCCGAAGATCAGAGCATCGATTCTTTCGGGCAGCTGCTGAACAAATACGGCATGGGTATCACTTTGATAGAGAATTTGAAAAAACCTCAGCTCGGCATAAATAAATTAGCATTTATTACAAATTATAATGCGGTAAGGCTATATTCGTTGTCGCCGGAGGACGCGCTGGGCATGACGCCGCAGGCGATTAACGACCGGTTCTTACTGGCAGCGAAAGACCGCAATATCCGGATGTTTTTCTTGAATGCCGCGCCTAGTGCGAGCCTTGAGAAGTCGGGGATCATTAACTCGCTGGACAATTTGTATATGTCGATGAAGGGCGAGGACGGCATCGTTCAAACGCTTGCCGATGCAGGCTTCCCGCCGAATCTGGCCCAGCCGTTCGAAGTGCAGCATCCTTCCTATGCGAAGCCGCTGAAAGCGATGGTTGCCGCCGCTGCTGTGGCGTTGATTGCGCTGTTAATTAGCGCTTTTGTATCGGGCGTTGCGATTCCTGTTTTCTTGATCGGCTTGGTCGGCAGCGCTGGTCTCTATGTCCTCAAAGGGCCGCTGATGGAGCAAGCGCTGGCTCTTGGCGCGGGCATTGCGGCGCCAACGTTGGCGCTCGTCTGGGTCATGAACCGTATTTATTCTCGGACGGCGGGCAGCGAGCGCTCTGTCGGGGGAACTGAATGGTCGACACGGACCGCTGAGGGCACAAGCGAAACTGGCGTGAAATGGGTGTTCGAAGGCATTCCGGCTCGTCGCCGGCTTGGTCTGGCGATCAATTGGTTTGTTGTTACGGCGCTAATGTCGCTCGTTGCGGTGCCGATTATTGTCGGGCTGCTAAACAACGTTACGTACAGCCTCGTGCTGGAGCAGTATCGTGGTGTTAGCCTGCTGCATCTGGCTCCGATCGCTTTGACCGCTATTTACGTCTTGCTGTATACCGGTGAATCGAAAATCAAGCGGCTTCGCGGTTTTATGAAAATGCCAATTACGGTCGTTATGGTCATTGTCGGCGTTATTGTCGCCGCAGCCGGTTTCTATTATTTGTCCCGTACGGGCAATGCCGGAACGACACTGCCATTCGAACGCGAGTTCCGGACGTTCCTGGAGTCGACATTTGGCGTTCGTCCGCGCAATAAAGAGTTTTTGTTCTCCCATCCGCTGTTCTTTGCTGGGTTGTTCCTGGCGCTTCGTTACCGCGCAGCGTGGCTGTTCCTTATTGTCGGCTCAATCGGACAGCTGTCGATGGTTGATACGTTCGCCCATATTCATACGCCGCTGCACATTTCGATTATTCGCGTCTTCCTCGGTCTCGGACTGGGCGCCATCTTCGGCCTGGTGCTGATCGGCGTTTGGCAGCTGCTGGAAGGGGTGTGGCGAAAATGGTGGCCGGTTTGGAAAAGAAAATTTGCCGAGTAGCCGTCTCCGGCTATTACGGCTTTAGCAACAGCGGCGATGAAGCGGTGCTCCGCTCGATTTTGCTGGCACTGGAGGAACAGGGGCGGGCGGCAGGCGTGAAGTTCGAGCCTGTCGTGCTGTCCGCCGATCCAGAGTGGACAAGCCGGATGTACGGTGTACAGTCGGCTCACCGGATGCGTCCAGCAGACTTGTTCAAGACACTTCGTGAATGCGACGCGCTGATTAGCGGCGGCGGCAGCCTGCTGCAGGATGCAACGAGCGCCAAGACGATTCCGTATTACGTGGGAGTCATTAAACTGGCACAGCTGCTTGGCAAGCCGACCTTCATTTATTCGCAAGGGATCGGACCGGTCAACCGCCGCTGGATGGATCCGCTTATTCGTCACGTGATGCGGAAGAGCGCCTATTTGTCGGTACGGGACGCCGAATCGGCTGAATATCTCGGGCGGATCGGCGTTTCGAAGGAACGGATTGAGGTTGTGCCCGATCCGGTAATGGGCTTGCCGCTGCCGGCGAATACGGCAGCGGGGAGAGATGGCGCGGCTGCCGGTTCCGTGCCGGTTGTCGGCGTGTCCTTGCGTCATTGGCGCAAGGACGGAGCCGATCTGGAACGCGCGGTGGATGCGCTGGCCGAGCTGGCGAGCCGCCGTCCGGTGCGGCTGCGTTTCCTGCCGTTCCATACCCCGGAAGATGCGGAGACGTCAAAGCTGGTGATGGAACGATTGTCCGGGCGGCTAGGCGAAGGAAGCACGGTGGAGCTTGCCTCCCCCGGCGACGACCCGCAGCGGATGTTGCTTGAGGTAAGCCGCTGCGATATGCTGTTTGGCATGCGGCTCCACGCGCTTATCTATGCCGCGAATCAGCATGTACCAATGCTGGGCTTGTCCTACGATCCTAAGATCGACCAATTTCTGGGGCGGATCGGTCTGACAGCGATCGGTACGACGGAACGTCTGGATGCGGCGGAATTCGCGGCTGCAGCGGAAAAGCTGCTAGACGACGCTGCTGCCTGGAGAGCCGAGCATGAAGACGCAATTAGTAAATTAAAGCAACAGTCGCAACGGCCTGCGCAACAAATTGCGCAGTTATTGCGTTAAATCATATTGAGGTGATACTCGCTTGTCGAAACAGGTGCCTACAATCCCGATTTATGGAATTCCATTCTCTACGTTGAGTATGGACGAGACGGTCGACTATTTAACGGATGCTGTCGCGCAAAAACGGCAAACGCATGTCATTACGGCGAATCCGATTATGATCATGTCGGCTATAGACAGCAAAGACTATTACAAGATGATGAGGACGGCCGAACTGATCGTGCCGGACGGAGCAGGCGTCGTATGGGCGGCCAATCACGTCGGTACGCCAGTGTCGGAAAGAGTGACCGGTTTCGATTTGTTGCACAGGCTTATGCAAGCGGGCGAGAAGCGTAAATGGTCGGTGTACTTGCTCGGAACGTCGCAGGAGGTCATTGAGGCGGCGGCTGAGAAGCTGCAGCTGCAATATCCTCAGGTGCGGATTGTCGGCGTGCGCAACGGTTATTTTAAAGCGGATCAAGACGCCGAAGTAATTGCGGCTATTCGCGAGGCCTCGCCGGATTTATTGTTTGTAGCCAGAGGCGCGGAAACACAGGAGCCATGGATTTCCAAATATAAAAAGGAGCTGGGCGTCCCGATTATTATGGGAGTGGGCGGCAGCTTCGATATTATTTCAGGCAGGCTGAACAGAGCGCCTAAGCTGTTCCAGAAGCTGCGTTTGGAGTGGTTCTACCGTTTGCTGCAAGAGCCGAAAAGATTGCCAAGAATGATGGTATTGCCGAAATTCGTCGTGAAAGTGATACGGGATAAGGAAAACGTCACAAAACCTAGGTCAATCTAGTGAAAACCTCCCAAAACCGTTAAAATCGATTGAAAACGGGATTGGAGTTTCTTTTTCCATCGGAGTATAATTCACTTCGGTAGAAAGAAAAGGGGAGCTGCACACCATGTCAGCAGGTTTATTGTATACAACCGGATTTATTATTTCTGTTCTTATAGCACTTGTATTAACGCCATTGGTTAAGAAATTCGCTTTTTTCGTCGGTGCAATCGATAAGCCGAACCACCGTAAGGTACATACGCGGATTATGCCTCGTATGGGAGGTTTGGCGATCTATGCGGCGTTCGTGATCGGTTTTCTGGTGCTGTCGCCTTTCATTCCGAAAGGCCTGCTTACCCCGGAAAACCTAAATCTGATCCGCGCTATGCTGGTCGGCGGCACGCTGATTATTATTATCGGCGCTCTAGACGACCGCTTTGAGCTTTCAGCAAAAGTAAAGCTGGTCGGTCAGATTGCGGCGGCATGCGTCGTTGTATTCGGCTTTGATATTACAATCGACTTCGTCAACTTCCCATTCGCTGAAGCGATGCAGCCGATTGCGGCATGGCTTTCGATTCCGCTCACGATTTTCTGGATCGTCGGCGTAACAAACGCCATTAACTTGATTGACGGGTTGGACGGGCTGGCCGCCGGCGTATCCGGCATCGCCATCGGAACGATACTAGTGATGGCGATCATTATGGGCAACGTGCCGATCATTCTTTTGAGCACACTGCTGCTTGGCGGCATTGTCGGATTTCTGTTCTTTAACTTCCATCCGGCGAAAATCTTTATGGGCGACTCGGGCGCTTTGTTCCTGGGCTTCTGCCTATCGATGCTGTCGATGATCAGCTTCAAGCAGATTACGATTGTATCGTTTGTGACGCCGTTGCTTATTATCGGCGTTCCGCTTTCGGATACGTTCTTCGCGATTATTCGCCGTTTGGTCAACAAACGTCCGATCTTTGCGCCCGATAAAGGGCATTTGCATCATTGCTTGCAAGAGCTTGGCTTTAGCCACCGCAAAACGGTGCTTATCATTTGGGGTGTTGCGGCTGTGTTTGGCGGCTTTGCGATTTTGCAATCGACCGTCGTGCAATCGAGCGCGGCGAACTGGATTACATTCATCGTGGTATGTCTGCTGATGTTCTGCCTGCAGATCGGAGCGGAACTGACTGGTATCGTCGACAAGACGAGACGCCCGCTGATCAACTTTTTCAAACGCCATCTGCTGCGTTTGGATACGGATCGTTCGAAATAATCGATATTTACTCCTGATTAGAAAATTTTCATAATAATAGAGAACGAGGCGATGCGAGGACCCTAATCCTTGCATCGCTCTTTTTTTCGCCAAAAAACGGAGAGATTTGACTAAAGATTCGACATTCATTAGCCGATAAACAAGGTACAGAATGCATCCACAGCCGAGGGGTAGCGCAGCAGCATCGGTGTAACGCAGACGGGGTTGCGGATAGAAGAGGGGGAAGTGCCGACATAGAGCGATTCGGACATGCAATATTGTACGCGGCAGCTTAGTAAAAGATTAGAACGAATAGAACGAGGCGACGGAACAGCCGTCATGAGTCCTGATCGTTTGGACTAGCTAGGGGTAGAGTCCGATTGGAAGGCATCATGTCTTTGAGGCAATATGATTCAAAAGGAGGAAAACTACGTGTTAAGAATGTGGAACAAAATTCTCAGCATTGTTATGGCAGTGGCTCTTGTGGCGACGATTGCGCCGATTAGTCCCGCCAAAGCAAATTCGATGTATTTTCAGTTTACCGATTTCAGCACGGTGGAGAGCAACCCTACCGTCGTGAATAGAAACACAGTCGATTTGCGAGGCTCGTACAGCGATGTCTCATCGGGCTCCATTACGTATAAAATTGAAAGACTGGTCAACGGCTCTGTCGTTGCATCGACTAACGGTGGTATTACGCCGTCTATCGTAGGCAACACGTTCTTTTTTGCCGGCATTCAATTGTTCGAAGGCTTGAACCGAATTACGGTCATCGGTACAAGCGGCAATGGATCCGGTGGGCTTGTCGAAGCTTCCAGCTACGTCAGCTACGGCAACGTTCCGGTTATTACGACCATTCAATTGGCAAACGGCACGCCGATTAACGAAGGACAGCCGGTCGTTGTAACGACGCCGAATCCGTCCCTTATGGTCAAAGCGAGCAATGCGCAAGAGGTTCTTATCAATGGTAAAGCGATGTTCAACGGCGGCGCCGGAACGTTCGTTTTATCCGATTTGAACTTGCAGCTCGGCTTGAACAAGCTGGAGATCATCTCTCGCAACGGCGACAAAACGTTCACGATTAACCGTGAACTCATATATTTCAAGAGCAATACGCCAACCGCTCACGGCATTTTCGCGGGCACGGTTCAGTTGGATGGATCGCCGATCGTCCAGCCGATCACTTCCAGCACGGTAACAGGTAAAATTATTTTCCCTACTTCCCTTCCAAGCCAGATTCCGAATGTTACTTTGAAGCTGTACAAAGACGGAGTGTTAGTTGGAAGTCCGATTACGACTACGACAACTAGAGGGCCGGTAACTGCCGATTGGGCGGAGTTTAATTTCACAAGCGATGCTCCAATCACAGCGAGCGACAGCGCAGAATACGAGCTGGTCGTTGAGAGCGATACTTATGACGGGGCACAGGCCAACTTCCCGGTTCCATTCACAGTGAGAAGCACCAACGCTCCGTATATTAAGGACTTGCAACAGCTATATGACGTAACGATTAATGGCACTGCCGCTTCTTATAACTCCAGTACGAAATTTTCCAACAATGCGAATGTTAGCCAAATGCCGCTTTGGATAGCGGTCGATACGGTTAATTTCACAGGCGGTACGGCGACCTTGACGGCGAAACGCAACGGGGTTCCAATCGCGGCGAACACGTCTTTCAGCTATGATCAATTCACATCTTCGAGTACGAACCAGCACATTTACCGTATTAACGCTCTGCCTCAAGGCGACATCGAGCTTAGCTTTACGGTAACGGTAGGCAGTGAGAAGAATACAGTTATTCGTACTTTCACGTATAACCCGATCTCTTCCATTCAAGTAACCAATACGTACAACGGTGCAATCTATTACGATGACAAGCCGCTAACTGCGTTGCAAGGCAAGCTGCTAAACTTCAGAACTGCGGATCTTTCTACGCTTGTATTGACGTTAAACGGAAAATCGGCGCCGGTTACGGGGATTACGGGCGACACCTTCAACATTACGCTCAGCACGTTTGGCAACCTCGTTTATGGCAGCAACGAGATCATGTTATCGGGCAAGGCAAACGGCGTAGCCGTATCGACGACACTGACCATCTATCGTTTCTCTGACAAACGTCCGAATGTGACGAAGATCGTTCCAGTCCCTTTTAAAATTAAACCGATAGACGATGTTCTCAACGAGCGGCTGTTTGCCGATCCGGATAAGAAATTTATTCCTGGAACGACTGCCAACAGCTATACCACATCGCAGAAAAAAGTAGATTTGCTGTTCACGGTTTCAAACCTGAACAATTTGATCATTAAAGTGGACGGCATCGATTATGCAACGGCATCAAGAGACGATGTGACCAACGATCTGAACCTGCTCAATAATAGCGCAGACAAACTTTTTATCGAACCTAAGGAAACGAACAAAACAGCGAGAACTTATCATTTGCGTTTATTCGATATTAATTTGCCGACAACCGGCGTGAAGAGTATTACGGTTATTTCGCAAGTCGGTACGGAAAGTGTATCGCAAACGATTACGATCCGTAGAGAGCTTCCGCCTTACGAAATTTTATCGCCGAAGCTTCCTCAGGAAGCGGTTATTAACCAAAACTTCATGAACATTAGTATCAAAGCGGAAGGCGCGGACCGTATTCTCGTAGGTAAAGCGGAAATGACGAGAAGCGTTGCTGATGACATTTTCCGTTATGAGCTGCAAAACCTGAAGGCCGGGGTCAATAAGGTGAAGTTCACCGTTTATCGCGGCACCCAAAAGCTGAACGGCGAGTTCTCAGTGAACTATGCGGCTGACAACTCAATTGGCGCTCAATATAAAGCCAACATTACAAGCGCAGGGAAGCTCGCGGCGTTCAAGAACGAATTGACGTTGACGTTCCCGAAAAAGACGCTGCTTCGTCCGGCCAACGTCAATCCAGGCCAAGATGTAACAACCATTGATTTGTTCGATTCGCAGAAAATTTTATTCGGTATCGCAGATCGTAAAGACGGCCGTACTTTGAAAGTCTATAATGCCGTTGGTGAATACGACTCGAACAACGAAGCGAAAGACGGTACATTCAACACGGTCTCTTACAGCGATTTCGGTGCGGCGGTTATACGCCCGATTACGCATTTCGGCTTCGCCTCTAATCTGTTCTGGATCGATTCGGGCTATGTAGAGGGCTCGCGTCAAACGGGTTACACGTACAAACAAGGCGATCAGCCTTATAAAGTCGGCAACGAGTTCTTCAGCCGTCCGTTGACTCGTTGGCTCGAAACATCGAATGCTGGCCAAATTACGATTAAATATGATTCCAATATTGTCGATTCCGCTGCTAATACGCTTGCAATCTGGCGTTACTACAACGGCAAATGGGAGAACATTGGCGGCAAAATTAATCGCGGCAAGAAAACAATCACTGCTCCAATTGACGGCTTCGGCTATTTTGTCGTCATGCAAATGCGTTACAGCTTCTCCGACATTATCGGCCACGATTACGCCCGGAACTCGGTTGAGCTACTGTACGGACGCGGCATTATGAATTCGAAAAATAATAGCGAGTTTGGCGTGTATGACAACATTACGCGCGGCGAATTTGCTCAATTGCTTGTGAAAATGTTTAATATTCCGCTTGAATACGACCCGAATGATATGACGTTCGATGACGTTGTGCCGGTACTGGGCCTCAGTCCGTTCTGGGATTACCGTTATATCGAGACGGCTGTGAGGAAGGGTATTATTCGTGGTAAAGGACCACGCCAATTCCTGCCTAACGAGCCGCTTACCCGCGAGGAAGCCGCCGTCATGATCGCGCGCGCTGCCGGTTTGGTGAAGGACGGCAAGGATGACCAGAAGAAGGATAGGGATGCGCTAGTAAAAGCATTTACGGACGGAAAGCTTATCGACACGTATGCTATGTCTTCCGTACTGGCTGTTTACAAAGCGAAGTTTATTGAAGGATTGCCGGATACGACGACTGGCAGTGCTAAACTGACCTACCGCTTCGATCCGAAATCGAATCTGAAGCGTGCTGACGCGGCTGTTATCGCGGAGAGAGTTATGCGTAAGAACAAGCTACTCTAATTAATTGGCAACGAGAGAGGACAGCGAACGAAGCTGTCCTCTCTTTTTCAAAAAATAGGCTCTGCAACATTATCCATGGAAAAACTTTAGCAATGACGAGCAGGAATAAAACAAGCTATACTTGCATAGTACGAAGGCTGCATAGAGAGCTTTTCTCGGCTGAATCGGCATACATATGAACAGAATAGCCAAGCTTTAAAAGATTTGCGAAAATCTTATTGTTTTTTTGAAAAACAACCGCAACTTTTATGGCCGCCATGCGTTTAAATACATGTCGAATGACAAAACGCCGTTGGATTAGTGCATTGTCCCTATTAATCCGAAGTTAGTTGGAATGAATTCTCAACTTTCTCTTTACGGTGAGGGTAGCCCATTGTATAATGTTAAAGTGGTATAGCTTCTCTAGTATTTTATTTGACCTGTTTACAAGTTTCTGCGACATGTTCTTACATAGGGTTAAACATGGCAGCAGACATCATTTATACTAAATACTGCTCTACTCTGGGAAGGGGGTGACAACGGCTATGAGGGAAACGAGCAATCCATCTAATCAAGACTCTCAACAACCGAAGCATTTTAGAGGAGGAGAAAAAAAGGTTATGAAGAAAAGTTTATTAGCATTCGTGCTGGCTTTCTCTTTGGTCCTGTCCGTGGCGGTTCCTGCGTTTGCAGCAGCTCCATCTGACGTGGCTAACGTGAAAGAAAGAAACGCAATCGAAGAGCTTGTCGCTCTTGGTATTATCAATGGTTATGCAGACGGTACTTACAAACCAGCTAACAACATTACTCGCGCTGAACTGGCGAAAGTAATCGTTACAGCTACTGGTTCTGAGAAAGCGGCTGACGCGTTGAAAAACGTGAAATCCGAATTCAAAGACGTTAAAACGAACGAATGGTACACGGGCTTCATCAACGTAGCAACTGCAAAAGGCTACCTGCTTGGTGACAAAGGTACTGGCAAATTCCGTCCAAACGACAACATCAAGTTCGAAGAAGTTTCGGCAATCGTTGTTCGTGCACTGGGCTACCAAGACAACAAACTGTCCGGTTCTTGGCCGTACAACGTGCTGGTAAAAGCTGAGGAAATCGGCTTGTTCGGCAAAGTTGACATCGCTCAAGGTACACTGGCTACTCGTGCTGTTGTAGCTCAAATCGTTAACAACTCCCTGGATCTGTACCTGGTACAATGGGAAGCTGACAAACAAGCTTTCTCCGCGATCACAGACCGCAACGGTAACAAATCGAAACTGATTTCCCGTCTGGGCGCGACTGAAGAAGCAATCGTATCTTCCAGAACTCTGGTTGACGGTCGTGTACTGACAACTTCGGGTCCTAAACTGCTCGCTAGCAATTTCGTAATTACTGGCGGCAAAAAACTGCCTGAACTGCTTGGACATGAAGTACAACTGGTTAAAAACAGCCAAGGCCGCATTATCGCGTTGAGCGATATCCAAGACGAAGCTGACGTAATCACTGGTACTTTGGATGCTGCTTATGCAAACGGCAACGCTAAAGTAAAAATCAAAACTGGTTCTGCTGCAGTTGAATACCCAGTATCGGCTAGCGTTTACAACGCTTTTGTGAACGGCGAAGAGCAATCTTCCACTTACACAATTGCTAAAGACGTTGAAGTTCAAGCTTTCTTGAACGACAATGGTAACGTTCGTTCGATCGTTGCTACACAATACGGCATCACTAACGGCATCCTTGATGCTTACATCGCTGCAGACAGCAACTCCAAAGCACGCGTTGTTACAACTAACTTTGGCGCAATCAATCTTGACGCTGACACTCTTGTAACAATCAATGGCGAAGCTAAAGCAGCAACTGATCTTGCTAAAAACGATATCGTTGAAATTGCCTACACTAACAAAGATAAAGTAGCTCTGAAAGTTAACGCTACTCGTACTGTTGTTGAAGGTGAAGTAACACAAATCTCGCCTAAAGCTAACGGCGACTACTTCTTCACACTTGGTGGTAAAGAGTACAAACGTGTAGGCAGCGCTAAAGCAGTTGAAATCGGCGCTAAATACAAATTGTTCCTGAACAAAAACGGTGAAGTTGCTAATCATGAACTGACTAGCGGCGGCGCAGGCGATGCTAAATATGGTGTTATCCTGAACGCTGACAACGGCTTCAACACTGGTGGAGCATTTGGCGAACTGAAAGATGCTTTCAAAACTTACTCCATCAAAGAAAACAAAAACATCAATGTAATCCTTGATAACGATACTTGGACTACTGGCACTACATTGAAAAACATTTCTACTCCGTTCGACATCGTTAACAACGGCTACTTCGTTACTTGGACGCTGAAAAGCACTGATGGCAGCATCAACGGTATCCAATCGATCCGTGCCCTGACTGCTACAGCTACAACTGACCAAGTTAGCGAAAAAACGGATACAACAGTTAAAGTGAACAACACTGTATTCAACACGAACGCTAACACGATCGTATTGGATGCACAAAAAGTTCTGACTAAGCCTGCTGCAGATCGCGAAGTTACTGTAAGCTCGCTGTCCAACGTTTCGAAAGGTGACTACGTAAATGTAATCACTGACGGTTCCAGCACGTTCGCGAAGTATGTAATCATCACTAAGAAATCCGCTTCGCAAAACCTGACTGGCCAATACGGTCTGTTTGTAAGTGCTACTAAACATGACACTGCTAACAGCTCGACTTACACAGTTACACTGAACGTTAAAGGCGAAGACAAAGACTTCGGCATCGAAGACAACTCGGGTATCTACACTCAAGTTGCTGGTCTGAGCAAAGACGATCATGTACTGGTAGCTCTGACTGACGAAGGTACAGCTAGCTCGAAATACGACAAGCTGACTGTTATCAACGCAGGTCCTGCTACTGACAAAATCACCAACATTGAACTGGCTAACGGCACGTTCAAAATTAACGGCACTGGCGACACTTACTATGTAGGTAGTGACTCCGTAGTATTCATTAAAGACGGAGGCAGCGTATCGATCGGCAACCTGTCTGACATTCTGTCCTTGACAATTGGACAAAACGATGCTGGCGCAGCTGACAAATACGACTTCGCAATTGCTGTTGATACTCAAGCTGACTATGCAAGCTTCAAGCTTGTAAAAGCTATCAAAATTATCAAGAAGTAATCTTTCTTGATACGAAAGGACCTGGCGAGATTTCTCGCCAGGTCTTTTTTTATGTTCATTATATGTTCATATAAGTCTGTTACAATAGGAGGGAGTTTATGTTCAGGAAAAGTTTCTATGGAAACGAAACTTATTCCATCAAGCATACGTCTATATAAAAAACGATGCGGAGTGATACTATGCAGGTTGTTCAGAGCAGGAAAGCGTTAAAAATTCATGTTGCTTTAGTTTTTGTACTTATTGTTTCTTTACTATTGCCGGCACTCGCTTCGACCAGCGAAGCAGCAGCCAGCAACGCGCCTCAGCCCGTTTATATTACAAGTAATTCTTACGTGAAGCTGGAGAACGCCGATGTGATGCCTAGCAGCAAAGGGCGTACAGCAAGCTTTACCGTCACGTTCTATAACGGGAGTAACGCACCAATTAATTTGCAGGATTACTGGTTTCGCTTGAGTTCGGTTAGCGGAACTAAATATATTGCTACTCTAGTAGAAAGCGATAAGAGCAAAAAATCTGTACCTGCAAAATCGAGCATTACGCTAACTTATTACAGCGAGGTACCATCGAATGTTTCGCTTAGTGATCTCGTATTGAGAGTCGTGAAATTCGACTTTTCAGTAGCGGGCTACGAACGAACGTTGGGTAAATTCAACTTCTCTTCCAGCTACAATAATGCGGTTAAAGTGAACGGTTATAAGTCGGTTAAATTGAATAATACCAATATTAATATTCGCGTAAATAAAGCTACAATTTCCAAAGGCACTGATAATAACATCATTAATCTTGAGCTTGCAATGAGAAACACGGGCAACTACGAAACGTTATTGTCCAATATGGGCTTTTTTATACAAGCTTCCAACGGATCGATGTATCAAATGAAAACGTCAACAGACAGTAGCCAAGGGCTTTTATTGCGCCCGCAAATCTTGGAAAAAATTAAGCTGACGATCACACTTCCGAAAGCGGTATCGACTAACGGACAGAAATTGATTGTATCCCAGTCGCTTGGCGAGGCTGCGGCATCGGTTACGCTGCCGGTCGCTAAATTTAATCTGAGCTTGAGTGCCAACAACACTAGCGCTACAACGACGGAATATGAATATGTTAAAGATGATTATACGTATAAAGTGAAAGTAGACTCGCTTCAAAGATATACTTGGATGGGTCAAGACAATTTAATTACAAAGTTGACAATTACGAATAAAAGCTCGAAGTCTGCGCCTGTACCAGCCATAACCGGCAGTTTCTATTTAGGCGACAATGCTGAAATCCAAACAAAGAAAGTTCCATTGGATTCGCAGCTTTCTATCGCTTCCAATGGCAGTGTAACTGCTTATTATTCCGCGACAGTACCAACTACAACTAATCTCGCGGAACTTAAAGTGAAGCTTTTTGAAAAAGAGGGCGAAACCAATCGGGAGTTAGCCGCATTGAGAACAACTGCGGTATCGACTCCAAAGTCTATCGCACTGGGCGATACGAACAATTTGAACGATCTAGGTGTGAAACTGGGAGTCAAGGTTACTAACGTGAAGTTGCTGCAAGGTTCAGCGAACAACTTGCTGGCTATTTATGTAGACGCTACGAATAATCAGGATTTTGCAACGGCTACAACTAAACTACTTGGCTACATCGAGACTGCTACTGGAAGTAAATATAATACGACATTGATTAAATCCGATACCGTTATCGGTCCTTCGAAGAAAGAGCAAGTTATTTTAACTGCCGAAGTACCGAAAAATGCAGACTTGAAAGGCGCAGCACTAGTCCTTGGAGTCGGATACAATGACGAAGGTATTACAAAAGCGAATGAAACTCCGGCTAAAGGGTTTATTAATGCGACAAGCTACGCATTGCCTGAGGCCGATCAAACAACGAATGACTTCAGCAAAATCAAAATTGGCGCTTACACGGTCAATATCGACAATATTATTACGTACCTAAACGATGTGAAAGCCGATATCGATTTGAATGGTCAAGTGTCAAGAGACTTCGCATATGAAGCGTTCAGCAGCAAGAAGTTTACGGTCGTAATTGAGGATGAGTCGATCAATTCCGTCATGGTTCAAGTGCCGATTGAACTGGAGGGCACCACAGGACAATACGTCTGGAAATTGGGCAACAACTACAACAACATTGTGCAAGATTTGTCCAGCAAATCAATATCGCAAACGATACAGTTGAATGTATATGAAGAGATCAACGGTTATAAGACGAAATTGGTTTCGAGAACGATCAGATGGTCTCCTTATCTGAACTGGGCAAATCCAGACGTTAAATAAAATAGCAAAATTAGCATAGTGAAATCTATTAAAATCGAGTATCTTTAAATAGATACTCGATTTGCTTTGAGAGGAGAATGTTAGCATGAAAAAAATGACCATTCGTACAATCGTTGTAGTCGCTTTAATCGCCGTTGGATTTATTTTCGGTTTATCAAGAATGGACGCTATAGTAGCAGATGGAATTGGGTCAAATCCTGGTTCTGTTGATGATCCAGTCGTAACGAAAAGCTATGTCGATGAACAAATTGCCAAGCTTGGAGGAGGCAGCGGCGGCGGAAATGCAGGATCCAGTACAAAACTGGAAGTGGTAACGGTACCTAACGGTAAAACATTAATTGCTGGTGAAGGAACAGAAGTAATTGTTCGCTCCGGCAAAGCTGTCGTGTTCAGCCCAGACGCTAATGGTTTGTCCGATTTGACGGCAGGTAAAGATATTTTTAAAGGGAATACCGTCCCAGCGAACCATTTGATTCTTTTCCCTCGTGCGGGGCGTGGAGTGACCACAGATCCCGGTTTCACAAAATCGCTAACTGTACTAGTGCGGGGCGGATATACTGTACAATAACATCGGCTTGTTTAGAACATTTTACCCTCATTAACAATAGGTTATACGCTTATAAAACCCCGAGTGAACGCACTCTAAAGACATGTTTCTACATTCCTTTGGAGGTGCTTATCATGAGTCGTTCTAATAAAGTTGTCGTACAGGGTTGTCAGGCTGCACTTAATCAAATGAAGTATGAAATCGCCGCCGAGCTCGGCTTGTGCTCATCCTATGCTGCTGGAGCAGGAGAAGATACAGAATTTGCAGGCGAGCTGGGAGCGGCGTCTTCAGGCGGTTACAGCAGCATTCAGTGGTCTAATTTGGCGACGAGAGAAGCCGGAGCGGTTGGTGGTTCGATCACAAGACGATTAGTCGCACAAGCTGAGCAAGTGCTTCAGGGATATAAGTAAGCATAAAAAATATGGTATCTATGCCTGTCCATTGACACCTTCAGGCATTTTCGGTATTATACTGAGTTAGAGAGTTGTCTAACAACCTTTTCCTACTGGAAAAGGTTCATTTTTTATGTAGGCAGTCAGCACTTATCTCATATAAAAGCTGTGTAGGAGGTTGATACGGATGTCGGTTGTTAAAGGACGTCACTTATTTACATCGGAATCGGTGACGGAAGGCCATCCGGATAAAATTTGCGATCAGATCTCAGATGCGGTCCTTGACGCGTTCTTGGAGGCAGATCCGTACGCACGCGTTGCCTGTGAAGTGTCTGTTGCAACAGGACTTGTACTTGTCATTGGAGAAATCAGCAGCCGTGCTGACTATATCGATATTTCAGCAATTGCTCGCCGTACGATCAAAGAGATCGGCTACACGCGTGCGAAGTACGGTTTTGATTCCAGCACATGTGCGGTTTTGACTTCGCTTAACGAACAGTCTGCCGATATTGCGCAAGGCGTTAATGCGGCGCTTGAAACTCGCGACGGCAAAGACGTACAGCAAGAAAATGAAGACATTGGCGCAGGCGACCAAGGTTTAATGTTTGGTTTCGCCACGAATGAAACGCCAGAACTAATGCCTCTCCCAATTGCTTTGTCGCATCGCATTGCCCGTCGTTTATCCGAGGTGCGTAAAAACGGTACATTGGGCTACCTTCGCCCAGACGGCAAAACGCAAGTTACAATCGAGTATGACAACGGCAAGCCTGTCCGTGTCGATACGATTGTCGTTTCGACTCAGCATGCGGAAGAGATTACGCTAGAGCAAATTCAGAACGATGTTCTTGAGCATGTGATCAAACCGGTTGTTCCGGTTGAATGGCTCGATGAGCAAACGAAATATTTCATTAATCCAACCGGTCGCTTCGTAATCGGCGGTCCGCAAGGCGATGCCGGCCTGACAGGCCGTAAAATCATCGTCGATACTTACGGCGGCTACGCTCGCCATGGCGGCGGCGCATTCTCCGGCAAGGATCCGACTAAAGTCGACCGTTCGGCCGCTTATGCAGCCCGATATGTGGCTAAAAACATCGTTGCCGCAGGTTTGGCCGACAAATGCGAAATCCAGCTTGCTTATGCGATTGGCGTAGCGCAACCGGTTTCGATCAACGTCGACACATACGGAACTGGGAAAGTTTCGGAAGAGAAGCTTGTTGAAGTAATCAGCAGCAACTTCGATCTCCGTCCAGCCGGGATTATTAAAATGCTCGACCTGCGTCGCCCGATTTATGGAAAAACGGCTGCATACGGACATTTTGGCCGTACAGACATCGATCTTCCATGGGAACGCGTTGATAAAGCCGATAAACTGAAAGCGGACGCTTTGGCTAACTAAATACATTTAAGTCTATTATTGAGTAAAAGTTCTGAATCCTCGGATTCAGAACTTTTTTCGTTTAATTTTGGACAAATTACCCAAATCATCTACACTATTCTCTCCTAAAAACCGACAAATAAAGTACGACTGTATTTATTCGGGGAGTGAATAGGGAATGAACCGTTACCGCAAAAGATTAAGTTTAACCGTAGCGATTGTTATCGCCTTACAACTGGTGTTGCCTAATTGGTTAAGCTTCACGGCACCGGTTGAAGCAGCAGCTACCGGGCCTGTGCTGCAAAGTACAAGTCCGCAAGACGATTTTACGGGCGTGCAATTAAATGCGCCGCTGACGTTAACCTTCGATGAGCCAGTTGCCCGTGGTACGGGTTCGGCTGCGTTTACCATCTACAATTACACGCAAAATAAAGTTTTCGAAAGCTACAATGTAGCGACCGATTCGCGCATTTCAATAGATGCGTCGGGTAGAACCGTAACAGTGAGACCGAGCGCTGCATTTGCATTGAACACTGATTATTATGTTTTGATCGATCCAGGCGCATTCATTAACCAATCCAACGGGGCTAATTATGTTGGTATTGCAAATGCTTCGCAATGGAATTTTAAAACGATCGAACAGGTAGACGTAAATCGTCCACAATTGTTAGGGATCAATCCAGCACATAACACCACAGGAGTTCCAATTACGAGTGCGATTACGTTAGTCTTTGATAAACCGGTGTATGTTGCAGGGGGGGATATCGTGCTGACGAACAGCACGCCTAGCGATGATCGTAAAATCTCGGTTACTTCAAGTCAAGTGACGGGAAGCGGTACAAATACGATTACAATTACACCGCAAGCAGCTATGCTTCCGAATAGCACGTATACCATCAGCATCCCTAGTGGAGCTTTTCAAGACTACTCAGGAAATTCATATCAGGGAACTTACTGGCGGTTTGTAACGGCAGCTGCTCCTGTGAATGTTACTGGATTTGAACCAATAGATAACGCTACATCGGTTAAGGTCAATGCTTCGTTGGTTGTAGCATTTGATAAAGATGTAGCCGCTTCTGCCAATAAATATATCCATCTTGTAAGAGCGTATGATAACTACGACGAGCGTATCCTTGCTACCGATACGTCGCGAGTATCGATTACCGGAAGTGTCGTGACTATAACAACCTCGAAAAAGCTTCCTTTAACTCAATACTATGTATTGATCGATCCGGGAGCATTTGTTGATAAAACGACTGGCGAATGGTTCCAAGGCATTTCTAATGCCTCTGTATGGGACTTCACAACTGATCCAGGCGACGCCAAGGATGCACCTCTTGCAACAGCGGTATACCCGACTAATGGGGTTGTCGTAGGAACGCTTACTTCCAATCTGGAAATTGCATTCAACAAGCCGGTTTATCCGGATCAGGGAAATATTGAGATTCGTAATGTCGTTAACAATGTATTATTTCGCTCTATTCCGGTTACATCGACTAACGTAACCGGTGGCGGAACAAATAAAATAACGATCAATCCGAATAAGGCGTTGAATAGCTTTGATACGGATAAAAGTTTTGTAAATAACTCCCAATATTACGTAGTGATTGGGAATAGAGCTTTTCGTGATGCTGCAAATAATTATTACGGAGGCATGGCAGCGAATCAATGGCAATTTAGAGTGGCACAAGACACAGTGAAACCGTTGCTGGAAGTGATCTCTCCACAAAACAATTCGACAAATGTATTGCCGAATTCGACTTTTTACGCGTTGTTCAACAAACCAGTTATGGCAGGAAGCGGCGAGATTTGGATTAGACCGATTAATAGCCAAACTGCCCGGCCAGTGAAGGCCAATTTTTATGTAAATCCTGACAATTCTAAACAAATTATCATTACGCAACCTTCGGGAACGGTCTTGGAGGGAGGCGTCAATTATTACATTGAAATCGGCAGTAACGCGGTGGTTGATTATGCGGGCCTTGCTTATGAAGGCATTAAAAACCAATATCAATGGACCTTTAAAACCATTGGTAACGATACGACGCCTCCTGCTGTTACCAAGTTGGAATACAGTGGAAATATTATTACATTGACTTTTAATGAGGATCTCGGTTACAGCATTCCAGAGGTCAGTAATTTTTATATTACAGTAAATGATTTGATGCGTCGGGTCACTTCTGTAGCTGTTGCATACAATACAGTCAAATTGACGCTGGCAAGCGAAATAATAAATGGACAATCCGTAAAGCTTTCTTATTCGAAGCCGTTGAACGGCGGAGGAATTAAAGATTTGATCGGAAACCAGGCGCTAAACATCGCAACTCAAGATGTCGTACCTTTAGAGAGTGGCAGCGCGGCTACTATCACAAGTGGCAGTGTCAACGGCAACGTCGTGACGTTGAACTTCAGCCGTGCCTTGGCTGCTGCCAACAGTCGCGCTCATACCCAGTTTGGCATTTCTATTAACGGCTCTTGGTATGAACCATCTTCGATCTATGTATCAGGTTCAACCGTCCAGTTAACGGTGAATTACACGTTCAACGGTCAACAAACGGTATATGTATCTTACACGCCGGGTTCGCTTCCGATTAAAGATTCGAATGGTATCAACGTAGCATCATTTTCTAGCTATAGAATAACGGGTGGTCCCGATTATACGACACCATCGCTGATCAGTGCCATTTCGAACGGCTCGACGATTACAATCCGTTACAATAAATGGCTGAGCGGTTCATCGATTCCTTCGGTAAACGATTTTACTGTAAGTGTTAACAGCAACCTGCGCAGCGTAACGCAAGTCAGAATTTCCGGCGAGACCGTGGTTTTATCGCTCAGTTCTTCTGTTAATACCAATGACTCGGTTTATGTGACCTATAACCCGGGCACCTATCGAATAAAAGATGAAGCAGGCAACCAGGCGCCGTCGTTCACAGGGGTCTATGCGCCTGTAGGCAATACAAGCGGCTTGCTTGCAGCAGTGGTAGCAAAAGGAAGCACAGTTACGTTAACGTTTAACGAAACGTTAAACATCTCTTATGTACCGATCGCTTCGCAATTCTTGATTCAATCGAACGGAACGACGTACACCGTATCGAAAATTGAAATCAATGGATCTACTGTGACTTTGACACTGTCGTCATCCTTAACAAGCGGAAGCGCCGTTACCTTCTCTTATAACGGCAGTTCTACAAATGGATTGAGAACGGTTAGCGGCAAAACGGTTGAGAATATCATGAACTTCTCTGCTTCCAACCAAACATCGTCGCTAGACACGATTCCGGGCGGATTCGTACAAGTAACTGGCGGGGGAATCGGCATTGATCCATCCACCGTAATTAGAACGACAGGCACCTCGCCTGCAGGATTTAACGCTACAAAATATACAGTCCAAGCGGAAAAAATCACGCTCGGATTTCAAGCATTGCGGACGACTAGTTCGTCAGTTGCCCGATTGGTGATTCAAGTACCTAGTTCGGAAAATGCGGCTATTGTCGCCGTTCCTATCGCCGCACTACAAAGCGCAATGTATTACAGCGAGAAAGGGATCTTCGCCGTCCAATATAACGGCGTGTCCTATGAAATTCCGCTTGCTTCGCTTAACTATTCACAGATTTTGAATTCTGTCGGTTCTTACGGAGTAGGCTCAGACTTGCTGATCGAGATCGACAAAGGAAACAACAACTTGACGTCCTCTTTGACGAGCGCGATTAACAGCAACTCAAGAGCTACTATTCTTTCAACGCCGGCCAACTTTGTCTTGTCGGCGACAAACGGTTCGGCTAAACAACCGGTAACGGCGTTCTACAGTCATGTCACGAAAACGTTCCAAGTGACATCCTCCGTAACCGTGAAATCGTCGACTGTCGTGTGGTACGATCCTGCCGTTCAAGGCATATCGTATGTCCCGACGGTATTCCAAGTATCCGGTTCCGATACGATTGCGTCCTTCAAGCGTAAAGGCAACGGCGTTTACGCTCTAGTACAAGGCTCGTTTAACTACAACGATATCAACCGGCATTGGGCCGGCGAAACGATTCTATTGCTGGCAAATAAATTTATTGTCGAGGGACGTTCCTCCGGCGGCTTTGAGCCGGAAAAGCCGATTACAAGGGGCGAGTTCGCCACATATATTGCGAAGGGGCTAGGATTGCCAGGCAATGACGCGGCAGCCGCTAAGTATAGGGACGTGTACAGCGGGACGAAAATGGCGGCTTATATCGGAGCTGCTTCCGATGCGGGTATTGTAATGGGCCATCCGGACGGCACGTTTAAGCCGAACAGCCCAATCACTCGCCAGGAGATGGCGGTTATGATGACGCGAGCAGCGAAAGTAGCAGACGTTAGCGTTTCGCTGCCATCTTCTACAGCTTCCTATTTGAGCAAATTTAGCGATCGCAATAAAATCGCTTCTTGGGCGCAAACGGACGTAGCGAAAGCGGTCTATACGGGCGTTATTACCGGCAAGACGACGACTACGTTCAGTCCTACGACAAATGCGACTCGAGCGGAAGCGACGGTTATGATTAAGCGTTTATTGGAATATGTGAAATTCCTGTAAATCAACATGGCAAAGCGGCGACTCTTTCATAGAGCCGCCGCTTTTTTATGCCGGTAATATTTTCTACCATGAATAAATATTAATCTTAAAAATCGTAACTTTTACTCCCCACTTGTAGTCTATAATTGATAGACTTATAGAGTCCGTTCTTATTCGAACAGGATCCGAGAGATGGGAGAGTTGCAATCAATATGCGTAAGGCAGGGGACAACAGCGTTCGGCAGACGTTAGGTCTAGGCAAGAAAGTGATTGTAGTTGTAATTGGCGGGGCATTGCTCCTTCAACCTTTGACAGCAGCAGTTTCGGTTCCTTGGAGCCCGATGAAGGTATCGATCGCAGCGGCCGCAGTCGGCACTAATTTGAAGCTTATCGACAAATCATACATAACGGCTGGCGCGCAAAAACTGAGCTATGTCTGGACGGGAACACGCAGCGGAAAGAGCGTGCAATCGAATGTCAATGTGATCGAGATTGATCTTTCCAATCCCTATGTGCAATTAAACGCACTGAGCGGCAGAAGCAACAGTATCGGCCAACTGAACACGGTAACGAACATGGTAAAAGAAAACGGAGCGGTTGCGGGCATAAACGCCGACGTTTTTATAACGACCACAGAAGGCTCGCCGATGGGCGCGCAAATTACAAGCGGCTCCTTGCTGACAAGCCCGATGCAAATAAAAGGCATGTACGCTTTTGGCGTGACCAAAGACAAAAAACCGGTTATCGACAGTTACTTATTCGATGGAACGGTGACGGCAGGAGACGGAGCGACCTTCGCGCTTGCCGGCATTAACCAATCGGCCAATAACCCGGAGATGGGCTCTAAGTACAGCCACGTCAACGCCTTATACATTTATACTAGCGCATGGGGCGGGGCGGAGCGTCCGAAAAATTCCAGCGCGACGCCAACCGAGGTGCTCGTGCGCAACGGCATCGTCGAACAAATATCGGAGAAGGCGGCGATTGCGGGCAAAGTGCCGAGCGACGGCTATATCCTTCGCGGACACGGTACGGCGGCCGACTTTATCGTGCAGCATTTGCAAGTAGGGCAAGCGGTGCAAAACCAATATTCGCTAGTTTCTCAGACAAGCGGCAACAAGGTCGATCCTTCTACTTTTGAGATGATGATCGGGGGCCATACCATTCTCGTAAATAACGGGGCGGCGGCAGCTTTTTCTCGCGATATTACCGGAGTAAGCGGCTCCTCCTACGTATCCCGCTCGGCGGTCGGCTACTCCAAGGACGGTAAAAAGGCATACTTGATTACGACCGAAAAGTTCGGGAACAGCACCGGCACAAATCTAAAGGAACTGCAGCAGATTATGGTGCAGCTAGGCGTATTTAAAGGCATTAACTTGGACGGCGGCGGCTCGACAACGATGATAGACCGTCCGCTAGGCGAGACCGGGCTGCAGCTGACGCATTCCACGCAGTACGGCACGACGCAGCGCAGCGTCGCCAACGGGATTGGCGTGTTCACGACGGCGCCGAAAGGCCAGTTAAAAGGAATTACGGTAAGCGGATCGAATGTATTGTTTGTCGGTCAGAAGACATCCTTCACGGTGAAGGGCTACGACACGTACTACAATCCATTCACACTCGACGGTACGAACGCAAACTGGAGCAGCAGCGGCGGCATCGGTTCGTTAAGCGGGGCGGATTTTACAGCGACGAAAGCAGGTACGGGAAAAGTAACGGTAAAATCCGGCTCCGTAACCGCATCACAAACGGTCGAGGTCATCGGACGAGATCAGATCGCGGACCTGAGACTGGATACGGCAGCAGGCGTCCTGGCCGCAGGAGCGACCGTTTCCGTGCCGGTAACGGTGACGCTCAAAAACGGCAAAAGCTATAAGCTTTCCGGCGATTCGCTCAAATGGGAATATATCGGATTGACAGGATCGGTTAAAGGCAATACGCTGACCGTCAACACGGTGACCGGATCGACCGGTTACGCAATCGGCAGATACGACGGTTATCCGACGCTGCTGCCTTTGACGGCAGGCGGCACCGAACGGGAGCTGGAGAACTTCGAAGAAGTTGGCTACAGCATTACATCTCAATTTACACCGGCCGCCACGACTACCGGCGGCGTGAAACTTGCGACCGATTTGCCGGGACAATCCTCCGGCAAGGCACTGCAAATCGACTATGATTTCTCCGCCGGAACAGGGACTAAAGCCGTATATGCCGTCTTTAATGGCACGAGCGGTAGATCAGTAACTGGATCCCCTACGGGGCTGTCGGCGGACGTATATGGCGACGGAAGCCTGAACTGGCTGCGCGCCGAATTCACCGATGCGGACGGCAAAAACTATATGGTCGATCTGGCGAAGCAGCTCGATTGGACGGGATGGAAGACCGTTCGCGCCGACTTGGGAGCTTACGGCATGAAATACCCGGTGAAGTTGAAAAGGGTTTACGTCGTTACGATTGCGGAAGGCCAAGACGAACGATCCGCAACCGGCACGGTCGGTGTCGACAACTTGAAGCTGCAATACGCGGCCGATCCGTCGGCGGCAACGAGAACGCATGTTGAGATGACGATCGGCAGCAAGAATGCCGTTGTCGGCGATAAAAAACTAACGCTAGACGTGCCTCCTCTCGAACTGAGCGGTACGACCTATGTTCCGCTTCGCTTCGTCACCGATGCGATGGGCGCCCGTTTGCAATGGGACAATAAGCTCAATCGTGTGACCGTGATTAACGGCTCGACAATGCTGGAGATGACGATCGGGAAGAAAGAGCTGATTACGAACGGCAAGCTTTCGGAGACGCAGGTTGCGCCAATTATTCGCAACGGCAGAACACTCATTCCGATTCGATTGTTCTCTGAAAATCTAGGACTAAAGGTTGGATACGAGAAAGCGACTAGAAAAGTTACCATTGATTAGGTGGGCGAGCGGCAGCCGTTCTATGTTATGATAGAATGGTATAACCTTCATGAGCTGGGCGGTTTCTGCCGCCCGATCGGGCGGCAGATTTCTATCGCAGCCTAGGAATATAAAGAAGAATTTATATTTCATTGCAAAACGAGCTTCGCCCGGAAACGTTCGCGATGACGGGCGATGCCGTTAATGCATGCGGAAAGGTAGCCGATCTGTCGTGGACCAACATATCGAAGATATTAACCGCGTTATAACGAACGCGATCGCTGTCATGGAAGACAGCAAGATTCAAATTTATGAAATATGCGAGACAGCTCGAGGCGAATTGGATTCTCTCATGCAAGAGCTTGATATCGTACTTGAGGAGAACGCCAAGACGATCAAGAAAGTGGATGAATTGGAGGCCGATTACCGGCGTGCTCGTATCCGGTTGACTGAAGTCAGCAAGGATTTTGTCCGATATAAGGAAGAGGATATTAAGCTCGCTTACGAGAAGGCGACGCAAATCCAGCTCGATTTAATGGTGTATCGCGAAAAAGAAGCCTACTTGAAAACGCGGCGGGATGATCTGCAGAAGCGGGTGCGTAATGTAGAGAACTCTATCGAGCGCGCCGAGATGATCGCTTCGCAAATTAACGTCGTGCTAGAGTATTTATCCGGCGATCTCAATCAAGTGACGAGAATATTGGAGTCCGCTAAGACAAGGCAAGCCATCGGACTTAAAATCATTCTCGGGCAAGAGGAAGAACGCAAACGGGTTGCCCGCGAAATTCATGACGGACCGGCGCAATCACTTGCGAATATCGTTCTCCGCACAGAAATTGCAGAAAGAATGCTCATCAAGAAGGAATTTCAACTGGTGCAGGACGAATTAATAGATTTGAAAGGGCAAGTGCGTTCGGGGCTGGAGGAAATACGTAAAATTATTTTCAATTTGCGTCCAATGGCTTTGGATGATCTGGGACTTGTGCCTACGCTTCGCAAATTCGTTCAGGACTTTGAGGAAAAAACCAAGATACATACCAAATTCGAGCTGACTGGGAAAGAAATCAGAATGCCTTCCGCGATGGAGGCAGCGATTTACCGATTGGTGCAAGAGGCATATGCGAATGCGCAAAAGCATGCTAACGCTTCTTTCGTCACACTGGAGATGGCTTATCAGCCAGATTTAGTCACCATAACCGTCCTTGACAATGGGGTAGGTTTTCAGAGTGAACTTGTCGAATTTCATGCTAGCCACAACTCTCATTACGGCCTGATGGGCATGCGCGAGCGTGTCGATCTACTCGAAGGGAGGTTGGAAATAGACTCAAAATTAGGACAAGGGACGAAAGTTATGTATCAAATCCCTATTACAGAGAGCAGAAAGGAGTAAGATGACGAATGACGCAAAATGCCCTGGATGGCAAACGGAAAATTAAAGTTTTGCTGGCTGACGACCATCAGCTTTTTCGGGAAGGCTTAAAGCGGATACTGAATATGGAAGACGATTTGGAAGTCATCGGCGAATGCGGCGACGGCATTCAGGTGCTGGAGTTCTGCAATCACACACTGCCGGAAATCGTTCTCATGGACATCAATATGCCGATCGAGAACGGGGTAGCAACAACAGAACGGTTAAAAACGATTTTTCCCGAAGTGAAGGTCATCATTCTATCCATTCATGATGACGAAAGCTATGTATTCGAGACGCTGCGCAAAGGCGCTACCGGTTACTTGCTGAAGGATATGGAGGCGGAGTCGCTGATTAACGCGATTCGTTCGGTCGTGAACGGCCACGCTTATATTCATCCGAAGGTAACAGGCAAGTTGATCAACCAGCTTCGCCGGATGACTTATCTCGACGAAATGGGCGTTGTATCCGGTGCGGCGGCGGCAAGAGAGCCTGGTGTGAAATTCATCGGCGAGGACAGCCCGCTCACAAGGCGCGAGGCGGAAGTGCTTCGCTTGATGGCCGAAGGCAAGAGCAACAAGCTGATTGGCGAGTTTTTGTTCATCAGCGAGAAAACGGTAAAAAATCACGTCAGCAGCATTCTGCAAAAGATGGAAGTGGACGACCGTACACAGGCGGTTATCCAATCGATCAAGTACGGCTGGGTAACGCTGTAGCGACCGTTGAGCCGAAGGCTGGTCTGGCCGGATGGAGCAGCGGCTTCGTGTGTGGTTGCTGCGTTAGTTGGCCGGTCAGGCTGGCCGATGGATAGGGACGCATACATATAAAGCAGGATCCTTGAAATAAACAAAGCGTATCTACAGTCCTCATGCTGGGGCTTTAAGAAACAGCAAGCAGTGAAAAAGACTTCTAAACCCGCTCGCGGCGCCGTCCGCGGTCTCGGAGCGCCGCAGCTTAGCGGTTCCGAGCTCGACGGCTCAGTCCGTCGAGCGAGGTTTGGAGGCCTTTTTTTGTTTTCTGGCTCTTTTGATCCGTGAGCGTGGGGCGGGCGTTATGGTAGGGTGGTGAACATTGGAATTAATGAAATAACGGCCGAAATGGCCGTTGCAGGGCAGAAGTGAGCACGCAGCGTCGCAATAGCGACCAAAATGGCCGTTGGAGGAGACGAGTGAGGTCAGAAGGACGCATGAAAGTAACTTTTAGCTGAAATAACGGCCGAAATGGCCGTTACAGGGAAGAA